>NZ_DAMDQC010000138.1:0-11452 GCF_032082325.1 Pantoea sp. CTOTU50773
GCTAATACATCAGCTGGCGGCGTATCCCAGGGTGCAACTGTGCCGTGAGCGTGCCATTGCCGTGTGTCGCCCGGATAGCAGTGGCAAGCCACTCTATCCGGTGCGCGCGGATGGCGGTCCGATTCCGTGGTTGAGCTATGGACAACATACCTTCTTTGCTCATGCGCTGGCGCAAATGCTCAGCAAACGCCCGCTTCCTCTTGAAGCGGTATATGAAAATGGTATGTCGGTGAATCTCAAAGCCATGGTCCTGGCCGGTGGCGGCGTGGCGTGGTTGCCTCTGAGTCTGGTGCATGAAGAACTGGCCAGCGGCAGTATAGTGCGCGCCGATGACAGCAGCTGGGATATGTCGCTGGCGATTCGGCTCTATCGTCAACCGATTCTGCAAAATTCTCAGGCTGAACAACTGTGGCTGCGAGCATGTGCCAGCGAGACGGCTAATGCGGCCTGACATAAAACTATGCCGTTTTGGAATGGGGAGTGTGAATTGCTCATTGGCCTTACGCTGATGATTTACTCCATGCTGGGGCCTCAGAGAGACGAAAACCTGACCAACCAAGCTGGGGACTATCATGGAAAACAAAGCGTTAGTCTGGAAGTGGGTAGAAGAATATCAAGGGGTATTTTGTGAACTGAGCGATCGCGTCTGGGGCATGCCGGAAATTTGCTATACCGAGTATCGTTCGGTGGCTGAACACACCGCGATGCTAAATCAGCAAGGATTCCGCGTCACAGAAAACGTGTCCGACATCCCCACGGCGGTGATGGGTGAAGCCGGTGAAGGCGGTCCCATCATCGCTTTCCTCGGAGAATATGATGCCTTGCCAGGGTTGAGTCAGGAAGCAGGCGTAGCGCGTTATTCTCCACTGCCGGGCAACGGCCATGGTCATGGCTGCGGGCATAACTTGCTGGGATCGGCTGCCATGCTGGCGGCTACTGCGTTGAAGTCATGGCTTGAAGAGAGCGGCACACCGGGCCGCGTTCGCTATTATGGCTGTCCGGCAGAAGAAGGCGGTGCGGCCAAATCATTTATGGCGCGTGCTGGCGCATTCGATGGCGTCGATGTGGCCATCACATGGCATCCAAGCGCGCATCATGAAGTGGCAAAACCGCTTTCTCTCGCTAACACCCGCATGGATTTCGCTTTCCGTGGCCGCTCATCCCACGCTGCGGCTTCTCCACATCTTGGGCGCAGTGCGCTGGATGCCGCCGAATTGATGAACGTTGGCGTACAGTTCCTGCGCGAACACGTGCCGCAAGATTCCCGCATACATTACGCCTTCCTCGATGCCGGTGGTGTGGCTCCCAATGTGGTACAGGCAAAATCTACCGTGCGTTATGCCATTCGCTCGCGCGATGTCCACGCGATGTTTGAACTGAATGAGCGGGTCAAGCGCGTGGCTCAGGGTGCCGCCATCATGACCGATACCGAAGTGGATATCAGCATCATGAGCGCGGTATCCAACCTGCTTGGCAATCGTCCGTTAGAAGAAGCGATGCAGCGGAATCTGGAAGCGCTTGGTCCGGTGCCATTTGACCAGGCTGACCTCGCCTTTGCAGCTGAAATTCAGGCCACGCTAACAGCGGAAGAGATTGATAACTGCTACCGCAAAACCGGTGTGAAACCCGCCGATCCTAAACCCCTCAGCGATTACATCATTCCGCTCGATACCCACGGAGAGGTCATGATTGGCTCGACCGATGTCGGTGATGTCAGTTGGGTGATCCCGACCGTGCAGGCGCACGTACCCACCATGGCTATTGGAACCCCTGGTCACTCATGGCAACTGACCGCGCAAGGCAAAATGCCGGCCGCACACAAAGCGCTGGGCCATGTCGCGAAACTCATGGCCGCGACGGCGGTGGACGTGCTGACCGACAAAATACTGATGGTCCAGATGAAGAAAGCCCATTTCGAGCAGGTCAGTGAAAAACCCTATCACTGCCCTATTCCAGCTGAGGTAAAACCACCCATTCAACCGCGCCCGGATACTCTGTAACGCCTCAGGAGAGATAGATGAAAAAAAAGATGTTAACTGCCGCATTGACGCTGGCAGCGACCTGCTGCGCTTCGGCACAGGCCGCAACGCCCGCCGATTCTTTAGTGATGGCGTGGAACATTGATGCCATCAGTACCTGGGATCCGGCGCAGATTGGTGAAGTGGTCACCAGTGAAATCTATTCAAACACCTGTGACACACTGGTTGATTTTCGCGTCAGTGATGAAACGCAACTCGATCCTGCATTGGCCAAAAGTTGGGATGTCTCTGCCGATCGCAAGACCATCACCTTTCATTTACAGGACAACCTGAAATTTGCCGATGGCTCAGCCGCAACCGCCAGCGACCTGGCGTGGTCGATGCAGCGCGTAGTGAAACTGGGCTACGGCAATGCAGCCGCTATCAAGGAGTATGGCTTTGATAAAGATAACGTCGACTCACGCATTAGCGCGCCCGATGACAAAACGCTGGTGATGAGTTTCGATAAAGCTTACCCCACTAATCTGGTGCTCCAGGCGATTGCCGCCAATAACGTCTCTTCCCTGCTTAACCGCAAAGAAGTCGAAAAACAGGCAGTGGATGGCGATCTGGGACACAAATACCTTTCCACTCATACCGCCTGTGTTGGGCCTTATCAACTGGTGCGCTGGAATGCCGGTGAAGGTGTGGTGCTCCAGGCCACCCCGAACTACTGGGGAAAAGCGCCGGTACTGAAGCGCATTCTGATTCGTCATGTGGCTGAAACCGGCACTCAGCGTCTGCTGGTGACGCAGGGCGATGTGGATATCGCCCGCGATCTCTCAGCTGACGATCTGAAAACGCTGGATCAGGGCGGCAAAGTGAAAGTGGAAAAAGTGTTGCAGCCACAGCTGTTTTTCTGGACCTTCAATAATGAAGACCCCATTTTCAAAAACGAGAAAGTCCGTCTCGCCATGCGCTATCTGATCGATTACGACGGGTTAGCGAAGAGCGTCATGCCTTATCTCGGCGTGCCGCGCGCCAGTTTTGTTCAACAAGGGGCGTTTGGTGCGCTGGATGCCAAACAAGGTCAGCCTTTCCATCTCGATCTGGATAAAGCCAAACAGTTGCTGACGGAAGCCGGTTATCCCAATGGTTTCAGTACGGCGGTGTTGTTTGGCACCCTGCCGCATTCGGCGCCAATCGCGCAAAGCGTACAGCAGAATGCCGCCAAAATCGGCGTGAAACTCAATCTGGAACGCATGGCTAACGCGCAGTTGTTCAGCCGGGTACGTGGCCGGGAATTCCAGAGCGCAATGATGGCGTGGCAAACCTCGGTGCCCGATGCCTACGGCAATGCCTCACGTCTGGTTTATAACCCTGACAATCGTAAAGAAGCGCGTGCCACGCAATATCCAAGCTGGCGTGCCGCTTATTACGATCCGCAGATGAATCAGAAAGTGGAAACCGCACTGTTAGAACCGGATGACACCAAACGCGCTGCACTCTATGGCGATCTGCAGAATGAGCAGATGCAAAAAGGACCTATGGCGATCATGTTCCAGATGTACAACACCGCGGGAATTAGCCCCACGGTGAAAAACTGGACCTGGAACGGTTTTCGCGTTTGGTATGGTGCCGCAAGTAAATAACGGAGGTGGCAGATGTCACAGGTCATGATACCCGTTGCACACAACCCCCCTTCCGCTGGCTGGCGTCTGATAAGACGCCTTGCTCGTGGGCTTGTATCGATTGTTTGCACGCTACTGGGGTTAGCTGCCCTGACCTTCTTTATTGGTCGCTTACTGCCTATCGACCCGGTGGTCGCGATCATCGGCGATAACGCCAGTCAGGAAGCCTACGACAAGATGTTTCATCAGTTGGGGCTGGATCAACCGTTGTGGCACCAATTTGCCGACTACGTCTGGCAACTGCTGCACCTCGATTTTGGTATCGCTCTGACCACCAGTCATCCGGTGGCGCAGGATATCGCGCGCGTCTTCCCCGCTACGCTGGAACTGGCCACAGTGGCGGCCATTATCGGCGTCGGTTTCGGTATTCCGGCGGGCGTGCTGGCGGCAATGTACCGCAACACGTGGTTCGATCATCTGATCCGCTTCGTGGGGCTACTCAGCTATTCCACCCCGCACTTCTGGCTGGGTCTGATGGGATTGCTGCTGTTTTACGCCACGCTCGGCTGGATTGGCGGACCAGGACGCATCGATTTTATCTACGAGTTCGATTTACATCCGGTGACGGGATTCTGGCTGATCGACAGCGCGCTGAGCGGAAACTGGGATATGTTCCGCAACGTGTTTGGTCACATCATTTTGCCCGCGTCGATTCTTGGCTTGAGCGCGCTGGCTTACATCAGCCGTATGACGCGTAGCTTCATGCTGGAACAACTGTCGCAGGAATACATCATTACCGCTCGCGTGAAAGGTTTGTCGTGGGCGCGATGTGTTTGGGTGCATGCTCTGCGCAATATCGCCGTGCCCACACTGACAGTGGTGGCCCTTTCCTGGGCCTGGCTGCTGGAAGGCGCAGTTCTCACCGAAACCGTGTTTGCCTGGCCCGGCTTTGGTCGCTATCTGACCAATGCCTTACTGGCGGGCGATATGAATGCGGTCGTCGGCTGCACATTGCTAATTGGCGCGATTTTTGTCGGCATCAATCTGCTGTGCGACCTGCTTTATCGTCTGTTCGATCCGCGTACGCGTCAGGAGGAAGCATGACCGATTCCGTCAATAAATCGATGCGCGTTAACCCTTCGCGTAGCTTACGCGCCTGGCTGCGCGATCCTTCGCCGCAGTCACCTTTTCAGGCGCACATGCAACTGCTATGGATTCAGTGGCGACGCTTCTGCGCTAATCACTCCGCGCTCTTTGGTTTGCTGGTGCTGTTGATCATTGCTGGCGCGGCGGTGTTTGCGCCCTGGTTAGCCACACACGATATCTATGCCCAAAACCTCGCTTTCCGCCTGCAACCGTTTTCTGCTGAACACTGGCTAGGGACCGACGAATTGGGACGAGATATTTACAGCCGTCTACTGTATGGCGCGCGCATCACACTGTATATCGCAGGCTTAACCGCGCTGATCATCACCCCCATTGGCTTACTGGTCGGCACCAGTGCAGGTTATCTCGGCGGTTGGGTTGATACGGTGCTGATGCGTCTGGTGGATATCTTCCTTGCCTTCCCCAGTTTGATTTTGGCACTGGCGTTTGTTGCGGCATTGGGGCCTGGTATCGAGAATGCAATCATCGCGATTTCTCTCTCCGCCTGGCCGCCGATTGCCCGCCTCGCGCGCGCCGAAACTCTGGCCATCCGTAAGATGGATTACATCGCCGCGGTACGCTTACAAGGGGCATCCGCCTGGCACATCATCGTGCGACATATCATCCCCATGTGCCTGCCTTCTGTCATCGTGCGCGTCACCCTTAACATGGCGGCGATTATCCTTACCGCCGCTGGACTGGGTTTCCTGGGGCTTGGCGCTCAAGCGCCTAGTCCGGAATGGGGCGCTATGCTGGCTTCCGGCCGCGAATTCATGCTGAACAATGGCTGGATCGCTGCCATCCCTGGATTAGCAATATTGTTCACCAGTCTCGCCTTCAACCTGTTGGGTGATGGCCTGCGCGACGTAATGGATATCCGCCATGAATAATCTGCTTCAGGTGAAAAACCTCAATATCGTATTTCGCAGCGCGCACGGGGAGCACCGCGCGGTACGTGACGTCTCTTTTCATGTTGGACGTGAGAAAGTGGCGATTGTCGGTAAATCCGGTTCGGGAAAATCACAGACCTGCCGTGCATTGCTGCAGCTGACGCCCAAAATCGGTCGCGTTACCGCCGATCAGATGCAGTTCGGTGATATAGATCTGCTCAACAGCAGTGAAAAACAGATGCGCCAGATTCGCGGAAATCGTATTTCAATGATCCTGCAGGATCCCCGCTTCTCGCTTAATCCGCTAATGCGCATTGGCGATCAGGTGGCGGAAGCCTTCAGGTTGCATCGCCGGGTGAGTAAAAGCGAAGCCAGAGATCGCGCGCTAACGATGCTGGAATCGGTGCATATTCGCGACGTGGCGAAAGTGGCACGCCTCTATCCCCACGAGATTTCTGGCGGTATGGGCCAGCGCGTGATGATCGCGATGATGCTAATCCCCGAGCCGGATTTGATCATCGCCGACGAACCCACCTCCGCACTGGACGTGACGGTGCGCCAGCAGGTGCTGAGCATCCTGAATGAACAGCTGGCGCGGCGTCAAACCGGCCTGCTGTTTATCAGTCATGACCTTAATCTGGTCTCTCGTTTCTGCGATCGCGTGCTGGTGATGTATGCCGGGCGTGTTGTCGAAGAGATTCGTGCCGAACGTCTGGAACAGGCGCAGCATCCTTACACGCAGGCATTACTTGCCAGTCAGCCACGTCTGCATCATCCCCTTGATACGCTGCGTGTGCCGACCCGTGATGCCAGTTGGCTCAATGGCCCCTGCTTTCGTGATGGAGTCGCAATATGAAACCTATTCCAACCGCACAACGCAGTATTGAAATGGTGGATGTCAGCATTGCATTCGGTCAGGGAGCACATCGGCGACAGGTGGTTGATAACGTTAGCCTGACGCTGGCACAAGGAGAGTGTTACGGCATGATTGGTGAATCGGGTTGTGGAAAATCCACCATTTTGCGCGCGCTGGCTGGCCTGAATCACGATTATCAGGGCCATATTCTGTTCAATAATCGTGAACAGCAGCCGCAACGAGATAAAGCCTTTTATCGCCAGGTGCAGATGGTGTTTCAGGACCCTTACGCCTCGCTCCATCCACGAAAAATGGTTTGGGCCAGTCTGCGTGAACCGCTGAAGCTGCATGCTATTGACCACCATGAAGCGCGCATCAGCGATGTGTTGCATGCGGTCGGACTTTCCGATGCCTACCGTTATCGGTATCCCCATCAACTTTCTGGTGGTCAACGTCAGCGTGTGGCCATCGCGCGGGCCCTCATTCTCGAACCTTCCGTGCTGTTACTGGATGAGCCGACATCAGCGCTGGACGTCTCAGTTCAGGCTGAAATCCTCAATTTACTCAGCAGCATGCAACGGCAGCGCAGCCTCACTTATTTAATGGTGACGCATGATTTGGCGGTCGTGACACACCTGTGCCGTCGCATCGGCATCATGCATCACGGCAAATTGCTGGAAGAACTCAGTGCGGATAGCGTGCGTCAGGGCGGAGCACGGGAAATCTATACCCGCGAGTTTCTGGCGGCGAGTGAGGCGTGAACCTCTGATCCACACTAAAACGATGAGGCTTTGCCATGTTTGAATCACTTCAGCAACAACTTGAAGGCCAGGCCACTGCCGTGCTGCTGGAGGCGCAGGGTGATGAAATCCTGTTCAGTTACGGCGATGCTGCCCAACGTTACCCCTGCCACTCGATGCGCAAAAGCTTTCTTAGTGCGCTGATCGGCTGCGCAGTGGCAGAAGGCCGTTTTGATCTCTCCTTAACCTTGCAGACGCTGGGAATCGATGACCGTGAAGGACTGAGCGTCTGCGAGAAACAGGCCACGCTATACGATCTGTTGACCGCCCGTTCTGGCATTTATCATCCGGCGAACTATGAAACCGCCTGGATGCAGCGTATTAAACCCCCGCGCCACCTGCATGCGCCAGGCGAGAACTGGTGCTATAGCAACTGGGATTTTAATGTGCTGGGCAGTGCCTACCGTCAGCTCACGGGAGAGGAGATCAACCAGGCGTTTGCGCAGCGCATTGCCGACCCGCTGGGGATGCAGGATTATCGCGTTGATCAGGACAGTTGGCTGGAACCCGGAGAATTTTCTGATCACCCTGCCTATCCCTTTACGCTCTCAAGTCGCGACCTGCTGCGATTCGGCCAGCTCTTTCTGCAGCAGGGGCGCTGGGGCGATCGACAAATCATCCCGCAACAGTGGGTTCGCACCAGCACCTTGCCTGTTTCGCATGCGGGCGATCGCGGGGGCTACGGCTATATGTGGTGGATCACGCGCGATGGCGTGGCCTGGCCAGAGGTGATCCTGCCAGCGGGCAGTTACTCAGCGCGTGGTGCAGGAGGTCACTTCTGCCTGGTGATGCCGCAACAGAATAGGGTGATCGTACATCGTGTTGACACCCGCACACCGGGGCAAGAGGTGAATCGTTTCCAGATTGGCTCGTTATTGCACAGGCTACTCACCGTATTGGACAGGGAGACATCATCATGACGCTCATCGAATCTCTGGCACAGTGGTGTGCCAATCCACCGCCCTTTACTCTTCGTGCTCGTGAACTGGCGATTGACGCCATCATCGATACCCTGGGCTGCATGGTAGCTGGCCGTAGCGACTTTTCTACTCAGGCGGTGCAGCAGGCATGGCCTCAGATACCCCGTAGCCAGGCGCTCGATGCGTTGTTCAACGCCACGGCCGCTCACGCTATCGACTTTGACGACAACTTTGCACCGGGCATGAGTCACGCATCGGCCGTTTTGGTACCTGCCCTGCTGGCCGTGGCGGAAAACAGCGACGGCGCATCGTTGATACACGCTTATTTAATTGGTCTGCAGGCACAAGCCTATATAGGCGAAGCCATCGGCTATCAGCACTACACTGCTGGCTGGCATGGTACATCCACCGTGGGTTGCATTGGCAGCGCGGCAGGTGTTGCTGCCCTGCTCGGCCAGGATGCAGCAGGGATTGCCCGTACGTTGAGCATTGCGGTAAGTCTGGCCAGTGGGGTCAAAGGCCAGTTTGGCACGCCTCTGAAACCGTTTCATGCCGGAATGGCGGCGCGCAATGCCGTTGAAGCCGCGACGCTGGCGCAAACCGGCATGCAAGGTCGTCTGGATATTCTTGAGTGCGCACAGGGTTTTGCGGAACTCTATGCCGGTCTGTTAAGCCAACCGTCGCTGCCCGGCGCTGAGCAGCATGTCATTGAACAAATCGGAGTGATGCCGAAAAAATATCCGTGCTGCGGGTCTACCCACCGCATTCTCGATGCGATTGCCGATATCCAGCAACAGCAAACATTGAAGATTGACGACATTGAAAGCGTGCACTGCCAGGTGGGGATCGCCAACTGGCGCAATCTTGCCTACCACCAGCCGCAGGATGAAATGCAAGCGCGCTTCTCAATGCAATATTGCGTTGCCATGATGCTCAGGAACGGCACGTTGAGCGTGCAGGACTTTACCGCCGCCAGCGTAAAACAACAGGCAGATGTACAACTGTTGGCGATGATTACCCTCGCGCCATGGACAGCGGAACAGGAGGCTGAAGACAGAAACTTGCCGCATATCCTCACTTTGCGTTTCAGGAATGGTCAGGAAATTGTCCACGCCAGATTGCGGGCACGTGGTGCGTTAGACGAACCTTTCAGCACCGACGATCGGCAGGCAAAGTTCTTAGATTGTTGTGCAGCGCTACCCCAGGCAGAATCGCTTTATCAGCGCCTAAAGGAATTAGCGCAGCAAGCTGATTTAACGTTTATACGTCAGCTTATGGTTTAACCCTGACAGTATGGGTAGCAGCCATCGTTGGATGGATCCCGTTCATCGCAGGAGAATTCGCTTCGGGAGCAGCGGTGAATCGGATCGGTAGAACAACACCGAATCACCGCTAAATTTATAAGCTCGGAAAATATTTTCACTTCTTTGGCAATATTCACATCGCTCATTCGTCTACCTCAGTACGAGCCAATATCGGCTACTGTAATGAGGAATAACAACAATGAGAGATTTCGATATGCGCAGACAACACCGCCGTGACCACCATTTTGGTGGTCATCGCATGATGAAACCCTTGTTGCTCGGCGTGGTGATCATCGCGGCACTTGGGCTGCTGGTGATGTCGCTGTGGAATGCCGTGCTGCCAGCCATCATCGGCGTGAAGGCGATTGGGTTCTGGCAGGCGATCGGGCTACTGGTATTGTGCCGCATACTGTTTGGTGGCTTAGGTTTCCGCCCCGGCATGTTCGGTATGGCACGTCGTCGCATGCACGAACGCTGGATGCAGATGACCCCAGAACAGCGCGAAGAGTTTATGCAACACCGCCGTGAACGTTCGCACCGTGGACGCCGCGATCGCTGTGACTGGCATGTCCGTCGCGATGATGCGCGCTCACCCTCCGACGAAACTCCCGCTAAATCGTCAGACGCCGAGTAAACGCCATGGCGCAGGATTCTCTGCTGATGTCCGCGTTGAACGCCTGTCGGGCAAAATTGAGCGCATTTATTCGCGGCCGCACCTCGATCCGTGAAGATGCCGACGATATCCTGCAGGAAGTGACCTACAAGCTCATGCAGGTTGAGCAACCGGTGGAAAATGTCGCGGCCTGGTTATTCCGTGCCGCACGCAATGAGATGACCGACCGGGCGCGAAAGAAGCGTGAACTGCCGCTAGCCGATCTGATGAACGGCGATGAGGAGGCGGATTTTCCCGAAGATGAGCTGGCTGAAACGCTCTTTGGCGTGCCGGAAACGCCGGAAGATGAGTATCTCAAAGCACTGCTATGGGAAGAACTGGAGGAAGCCTTAGCGGAACTGCCACTCGCTCAGCGCGAGGTGTTTGAAAAAACAGAGTTGTTGGGTTACAGCTACAACGACCTTTCCAGTTACCACCAGACCGCTTCTTCCCTTGGTTGCACAATGTTCACGGCTTGTCCGATGACCGGTAAAGACAATTTAATTTTTTGCTCACGCGCCAGCTCCGCTATTTGTATCAGGGGGTCATTCCAGTGATGAAAAGCAAGATCGAAGGCCGCGTTATGAATGGGCATTAACCATTTTCCCTTTAAATCCTGAAACGCCCGGATGGTATCCCCTGGCATCATGTGAATATCCGCCCACCGGCTGTCATAAGCCCCATTCTCCAGGCAGGCAACATCAAATGGACCGTATTTATTGCCGATTTCTTTAAAGCCTGGGAAATAGCCGGAGTCACCGCCAAAAAATAAACGAAACTCATCGGTGATGATGCTCCATGAACACCACAAACGTTTATTGCCGTCAAACAAACCACGTCCGGAAAAGTGCTGCGACGGTGTGGCGACAAAATGCACCTCGCCCACCTCCGTAGATTGCCACCAATCCAGTTGGGTGATCTTCTCCTCAGCCACTCCCCACTTCGCCAGCAAATCGCCGACGCCCAGCGGAGCGAGGAAATAGCGAACACGATCTTTCAACTGCATGATCGTCTGGTAATCCAGATGATCATAATGGTCATGGGATAAAATAATGCCCTCAATAGGCGGTAAATCGCTCAGCTCGATGGGTGCAGCCTGAAAACGCTTTGGCCCGAGCCACTGAAAAGGAGACGCTCGCAGGTTAAATACCGGGTCAGTAAGCCAATACTTACCTTTTAATTTGAGCAGCAGCGATGAATGCCCCAGTCGAGACACACTGTGGTCGGCTGCCATGGCGAGGGCCTCGGACGTGATGGGCTGCACAGGTAATTGCTGCTGAGGTAGCGTGTCTTTT
>NZ_DAMDQC010000139.1:0-11427 GCF_032082325.1 Pantoea sp. CTOTU50773
CCAGCGGGTTGGATGCAGCGTGATGATCGATGACGCTTTTCACCACATAGCCATCAATTCCGTATTTCACCCACACACCGGCTAATACGAAGCACACCATCATCACCAGCGCACTGATTTGCGCGGTGCCGCGCGCTCGCAGGTGCAGATCGCCGTTGGTACGCATCTGCAGATAGGTCGCACCCTGTGTCAGGATCATCGCGACGCTGATCACACCCGCCAGCAAGCCAAACGGATTGAGTAACTGGAAGAAGTTACCGGTGTAGAACAGACGCAGATACTCATCCGCATGGAAAGGTACGCCCTGCAGCAAGTTGCCGAAGGCCACGCCAATCACCAGTGGTGGTACAAAGCTGCCGATGAAAATGCCCCAGTCCCAGGTGTTGCGCCAGCGCATGTCCTCAATCTTCGAACGGTAGTCAAAACCCACCGGACGGAAGAACAAGGAAGCCAGTACCAGAATCATCGCCACATAGAAGCCGGAAAACGCCGCAGCGTAGACCATCGGCCAGGCAGCAAACAGCGCGCCACCCGCGGTGATCAGCCATACCTGGTTGCCGTCCCAGTGCGGGGCGATGCTGTTAATCATGATACGTCGTTCGGTATCGGTACGGCCAAGGATGCGCGTCAGCATACCGACCCCCATATCAAACCCGTCGGTAACCGCAAAGCCAATTAGCAGCACGCCAATCAGCAACCACCAGACAAAGCGCAATACTTCATAATCAAACATGGTTGCTCTCCTTATCCACGAACGGGCTGAGCAGCCGCTTTCACGGTCTCATGATGGTAGCGGCCAGTCTTCAGGCTGCTGGGTCCCAGACGGGCGAACTTGAACATCAGGTACATTTCCGCCACCAGGAAAATGGTGTAGAGACCGCAAATCAGAATCATTGAGAACAGCAGGTCGCCAACGGTCAGTGAGGAGTTCGCTACGGCGGTTGGCAACACTTCACCAATCGCCCAAGGCTGACGACCGTACTCAGCAACAAACCAGCCCGATTCAATGGCAATCCATGGCAGCGGAATACCGTACAGTGCCGCCTTAAGCAGCCAGCGGCTCTTGCCAATGCGGTTACGAATCACGCTTAGGAATGACAGAGCGATAATGCCCAGCAGCAGCACGCCACACAGCACCATGATGCGGAAGGCGAAATAGAGCGGTGCCACACGTGGAATCGAATCCTGTGTCGCTTTCTGAATCTGCGCTTCAGTCGCATTCGCCACATCCGGGGTGTAGCGCTTCAGCAGCAAGCCATAACCGAGATCCTGTTTGCTGGCTTCGAACTGGCTACGCACCGCAGGATCTTTGCTGCCCGCGCGCAGTTCATTCAGCAACGCGTAGGCTTTCATGCCGTTGCGGATACGCACTTCATGTTGCGACAGCAGATCTTTCAGACCGGTGACCGGTGTATCCACCGATCGCGTCGCGATCAGCCCGAGCAAATACGGGATTTGAATCGCGTACTTGTTCTCCTGCGAATCCTGATCGGGAATACCAAACAGCGTGAAGGCCGCAGGTGCAGGCTGCGTTTCCCACTCGGCTTCAATTGCCGCCAGTTTGGTTTTCTGCACGTCACCCATTTCGTAACCGGATTCATCACCCAGCACGATAACGGACAGAATCGCGGCCATGCCAAAGCTGGCTGCAATACCGAATGAGCGCTTAGCGAAAGCCACATCGCGGCCTTTCAGCAGATACCAGGCACTGATACCCAGCACGAACATCGCGCCAGCGGTGTAACCTGCCGCCACAGTGTGGACAAATTTCACCTGCGCAACCGGGTTGAGCACCAGCTCGGGGAAGCTCACCATCTCCATGCGCATGGTTTCGAAATTGAATTCAGAAGCGATCGGGTTTTGCATCCAACCGTTCGCAACCAGAATCCACAGCGCAGACATGTTAGAACCGAGCGCCACCAGCCAGGTTACCGCCAGGTGCTGGACTTTGCCAAGGCGATCCCAACCGAAGAAGAACAGACCAACAAAGGTGGATTCAAGGAAGAACGCCATCAAGCCTTCAATGGCGAGCGGCGCACCAAAGATATCGCCGACGTAGTGGGAGTAATATGACCAGTTGGTCCCGAACTGAAACTCCATGGTGAGACCGGTTGCGACACCCAGCGCAAAGTTGATACCAAACAACTTGCCCCAGAACTTGGTCATGTCTTTATAAATTTGCTTACCCGTCAGGACATATACGGTTTCCATGATCGCCAACAAAAACGCCATACCCAGCGTTAAGGGGACGAACAGGAAATGGTACATCGCCGTCAGGGCAAACTGTAAACGCGACAGCTCGACAATATCTAACATGATGACTCCTTGCTCCTCGCATGAATTTACTCTGCGGCTGACAACGGTAAACAGCGAACATTGACGTGCAGAATAAGATCCAGGAACGACTGATTATTGATTCCAGTTTTATTACTGACAGAACAGAGAAATCTGTAGCCCGAAATGAGTGAGTAACAGTGGTGAAAATTTCCCGAAAAACCGATCGCTTCAATCTGTTTCGAGCAGGAGTGTGATGCAAGAAGGCGGCAGAATTGCGCTAACAACGCCTGGCTCAAACTCCTGAAAATTCGCGGAAAAGACTGAATTGATGCAGCGCAATTTATACCGTTTGTCGTGCGTGATGCCAGCAGTAAAGTTTGTTATATCTCACGCTTTATTGATCTGGATTAAGACAATAATTTTTCAGATATGTAGTGTTAGCGTTGTTGTTAATTAGTTGTCATGAACGCGTGATGCAATTAAGGAAATAATTACTTCTCCCGTATTTTTTTAACGTTAATACCGGATACTCAGGTTTAATTTCCCCTGTGAGATCACGCACATTTTCCTATCTTTACCTTACCAACTCAGTAAGCATAGCCGCAGATTTTATCTCCGTTACGGTTTTTCCCTGCTTTTTGTGTGCCTCTGCACAGGGCGCTGTGGCCACTGGCTATCCCTCTCTTCCAGACATAAAAAAAGCCACCCGAAGGTGGCTTCATGCACATCAACAGTGATGACTTATTTGATTGGCAGAACGGCTTTAACGGCGTCGCCAATGTCAGCCAGGCTGCGTACGGTTTTCACACCGGCCGCTTCCAGCGCGGCGAATTTCTCGTCAGCGGTGCCTTTACCACCAGCAATGATGGCGCCTGCGTGGCCCATACGTTTGCCTTTCGGTGCAGTTACACCCGCGATGTAGCCGACAACCGGCTTGGTCACGTGCTCTTTAATGAAGGCTGCGGCTTCTTCTTCCGCGCTACCACCGATCTCACCGATCATGACGATCACTTCGGTCTGTGGGTCATCCTGGAACATTTTCAGGATATCGATGAAGTTTGAACCTGGGATCGGGTCACCACCGATACCGACGCAGGTTGACTGGCCATAGCCGATGTCAGTGGTCTGCTTAACCGCTTCATAGGTCAGGGTGCCTGAACGAGACACGATACCTACGCGACCTGGCTGGTGAATGTGACCTGGCATGATACCGATCTTACATTCGCCTGGGGTGATCACACCTGGGCAGTTCGGGCCAATCATGCGCACGCCAGCTTCATCCAGCTTCACTTTCACGGTCAGCATATCCAGCGTTGGGATACCTTCGGTGATGGTGATGATCAGTTTGATGCCTGCGTCGATGGCTTCCAGGATACCGTCTTTGCAGAACGGGGCTGGAACGTAGATCACGGTAGCAGTGGCGCCAGTGGCTTCTACTGCTTCACGCACGGTGTTGAACACTGGCAGACCGAGATGTGTGGTGCCGCCTTTGCCTGGCGTGACACCGCCAACCAGTTGCGTACCATAGGCCAAAGCCTGCTCAGAGTGGAAAGTCCCCTGGCCACCGGTGAAACCCTGGCAAATGACTTTGGTGTTTTTGTCGATAAGAATGGACATTATTTACCCTCCGCGGCAGCAACAACACGCTGCGCAGCGTCTGTCAGGCTGGTTGCTGCAATGATGTTCAGACCGCTGTCGGCCAGTTTCTGCGCGCCCAGCTCGGCGTTGTTACCTTCCAGACGTACCACTACTGGCACGTTCACACCCACTTCTGCAACTGCACCGATGATGCCGTCTGCGATCAGGTCGCAACGCACGATGCCGCCGAAGATGTTAACGAATACCGCTTTAACGGCATCGTCAGACAGGATGATTTTGAAGGCTTCGGTTACGCGCTCTTTGGTCGCGCCGCCGCCGACATCAAGGAAGTTAGCTGGCTGGCCACCGTGGTGTTTCACGATGTCCATGGTACCCATTGCCAGACCGGCACCGTTCACCATACAGCCGATGTTGCCATCCAGCGCAACGTAGTTCAGTTCCCACTGTGTTGCATGTGCTTCACGTGGATCTTCCTGGCTTGGATCGCGCATTTCACGCAGCTCAGGCTGACGGAACAGTGCGTTACCGTCGGCGCCCAGTTTGCCATCGAGGCAGATCAGGTCGCCCTGCTTGGTGATCACCAGCGGGTTGATCTCAACCATCGCCAGATCGCGTTCCAGGAACATGGTCGCCAGACCCATGAAGATTTTGGTGAACTGGCTAACTTGCTTACCGGACAGGCCCAGTTTGAACGCCAACTCACGACCCTGGTATGGCTGAGGTCCGGCCAGCGGATCCAATGCCATTTTGTGGATCAGGTGCGGGGTTTCTTCCGCCACTTTCTCGATTTCCACGCCGCCTTCGGTGGAAGCCATGAAGATCACGCGACGGGTAGCACGGTCAACCACCGCACCCAGATAGAGTTCCTGGTCGATGTCAGTCGCGGCTTCAACCAGAATCTGGTTTACCGGCTGGCCATCAGCATCAGTTTGGTAGGTCACCAGACGCTTGCCCAACCAATGCTCAGCAAATGCACGGATATCTTCCTTGCTGTTCACCACTTTCACGCCACCCGCTTTACCGCGGCCACCGGCATGTACCTGACATTTTACTACCCACGGACCTGCGCCAATTTTAGAGGCGGCTTCTTCTGCTTCACGTGGCGTAGCGCAGGCGTAACCAGTTGGAGCTGGCATGCCATAGCGAGCAAACAACTGCTTCGCCTGGTATTCATGTAAGTTCATGATGTTCTATCCATTCAGATATGAGTTTGGGCGCACCGTTGTGCGATGCGCCCGGCGAAAATTAGACGTCCAGCAGCAGACGCGCCGGATCTTCCAGCATCTCTTTCACCGCGACCAGATAGCCCACGGATTCGCGACCATCGATCAGACGGTGGTCATAAGAGAGTGCCAGATACATCATTGGCAGGATCACAACCTGACCATTGACCGCCATCGGGCGCTCTTTGATCGCGTGCATGCCCAGAATCGCGCTCTGCGGTGGGTTGATGATCGGCGTAGACATCAGGGAACCGAACACACCGCCGTTGGTGATGGTGAAGTTACCGCCGGTCAGCTCGTCAACCGTCAGCTTACCGTCACGGCCTTTCACCGCCAGTTCTTTAATTTTCTTCTCGATGTCAGCCATGCTCAGCGCATCAACATCTTTCAGCACTGGGGTTACCAGGCCGCGCGGCGTAGACACCGCGATGCTGACGTCGAAGTAGTTGTGGTAAACCACATCTTCGCCATCGATAGAAGCGTTCACTTCTGGATAGCGTTTCAGGGCTTCAACCACCGCTTTGATGTAGAAGGACATGAAGCCCAGACGCACACCGTGACGTTTCTCAAACGCGTCGCCGTACTGCTTACGCAAATCCATGATCGGCTTCATGTTGATTTCGTTGAAGGTGGTCAGCATCGCGGTGCTGTTCTTCGCTTCCAGCAGACGCTCAGCCACACGCTTACGCAGACGCGTCATTGGTACGCGTTTTTCGCTGCGGTTAGCCACAGCAGCCTGTGGTGCCGCGGCCGCTGCTGCAGGCGCCGCTTTCGCGCCGTCAGCTTTCTTCGCGACATGCTTCTCAACATCTTCACGCGTCAGACGACCACCCACACCGGTGCCTTTAATCTGGCTCGCGTCGAGGTTGTTTTCAGCGATCAGGCGACGAACCGCTGGGCTCAGCGCATCGTTGCTCTCTTCTTCCAGAGACGCGGTTTTACGCTGTTCTGGTGTCGCTTCTTTCGTTTCTACTTTCGCAGAGGTCTCTTTACCACCGCTGTTGCCTTCCACCAGGCGGCCTAACAGCTGGCGCGAGAGCACCGTAGCGCCTTCGTCTTCCAGAATCGCTTCCAGTACACCGTCTGCTGAAGCAGGCACTTCAAGCACAACTTTGTCCGTTTCAATCTCAACCAGTACTTCATCGCGACTGACCGCATCGCCGGGTTTTTTGTGCCAGGTTGCAACCGTTGCATCCGCTACGGATTCAGGCAAATCGGGAACCAGAATTTCTACGCTACTCATTTTCTTTCCTTTTAATTAACCAAGGTTCAGCGCGTCGTTAACCAGGTCTTGCTGCTGTTGTTGATGTACGGACATGTAGCCCACGGCTGGTGAAGCAGAAGCCGGACGACCTGCGTAACGCAGTGACGCACCGAAGGGAACCACTTCGCGGAAATGATGCTGACTGCAATACCATGCGCCCTGGTTCAGTGGCTCTTCCTGACACCAGACGAAATCCTGCACATGCGCATAATTTTTCAATACGTCCTGCACTACTTTGTGCGGGAACGGATAGAGCTGTTCGATACGCACGATGGCAACATCGGTCTGCTCATTCTTGCGACGCTGTTCCAGCAGATCGTAATAAACCTTACCGGAACACATCACCACGCGTTTCACTTGTTTCGGATCCAGATCGTCAATCTCGCCAATCGCCGGTTGGAAGCTGCCATTGGCCAGCTCTTCCAGGCTGGAGACCGCCAGTGGATGGCGCAACAGCGATTTCGGTGACATCACAATCAGCGGACGGCGCATACCGCGCAGCGCTTGGCGGCGCAGCATGTGGTAAACCTGTGCTGGCGTTGATGGCACGCATACCTGCATGTTCTGTTCAGCACAGAGTTGCAGATAGCGCTCCAGACGCGCAGAGGAGTGCTCTGGCCCCTGACCTTCATAACCGTGTGGCAGCAGCATCACGAGGCCACACATACGGCCCCACTTCTGCTCGCCGGAGCTGATGAACTGGTCGATCACCACCTGAGCACCGTTGGCGAAGTCACCGAACTGCGCTTCCCAAATGGTCAGCACGCGCGGTTCTGCGGTGGCATAGCCGTATTCAAAGGCCAGTACCGCTTCTTCTGACAGCACGGAATCCCAGACCTTGAACTGCCCCTGGCCGTTATGGACATGGTGCAGCGGGGTATAGGTTGAGCCGTTGGTTTGGTTGTGGATCACCGCATGACGGTGGAAGAAGGTGCCGCGGCCGGAGTCTTCACCCGACAGACGAACAGGAATGCCTTCATCAACCAAGGTCGCGTACGCCAGGTTTTCCGCGCCGCCCCAGTCAAATGGCTTGTTGCCTTCCGCCATTTCTTTACGGTCATTGTAAATCTTCGCCACGCGCGACTGCACTTCGACGGCTTCCGGTACGCTGCTGATGCGGCGCGCCAACTCTTGCAGGCGTTTGTACTCAACCGTGGCAGGATAGTTTTCATCCCACTCGTGGTTCAGGTACGGCGACCATGTGAAGGAGTGCAGGCTCATCGGACGCCATTCTGGCACCACGCATTCGCCTTCATCCAACGCATCACGGTAGAGATTGACCAGTTCAGTCGCATCTTCTAACGTCGCCACACCTTCGCTTTCCAGCTGATCGGCGTAGATCTTACGTGGCGTTGGATGTTTCTTGATTTTCTGGTACATCAGCGGCTGGGTTGCACTTGGCTCATCCGCTTCGTTATGGCCGTGACGGCGGTAGCACACCAGATCGATAAACACGTCGCGTTTAAAGGTGTTGCGATAATCCAGCGCCAGGCGAGTCACGAAGGCCACCGCTTCTGGATCGTCCGCATTCACGTGGAAGATTGGCGCCAGCACCATCTTGCCGATGTCGGTGCAGTAAGGCGTTGAACGCGCATCTTTCGGGTTCGAGGTGGTGAAACCTACCTGGTTGTTAATCACGATGCGAACGGTACCGCCCACTTCGTAACCGCGCGCCGCAGACATGTTCAGGGTTTCCTGCACCACGCCCTGGCCGATCACCGCCGCATCACCGTGGATGGTGATCGGCAGAACTTTGTTGCTGCTTGGCTCAGCCAGACGATCCAGACGTGCTCGCACCGAACCCATGACCACTGGGCTTACGATTTCGAGGTGTGACGGGTTAAACGCCAGCGCCAGGTGCACTAAACCACCTTCGGTTTCAACGTCAGACGAGAAGCCCATGTGGTACTTCACGTCGCCGGTGCCGAGGTGCTCTTTGTGTTTGCCGGAGAATTCGTCAAACAGATCCTGTGGCTTTTTACCCAGTACGTTGATCAGGACGTTGAGACGACCACGGTGCGCCATCCCGAGAACCACTTCACGCGTACCGCTTTTGCCTGCATGGCGAATCATTTCGCGCAGCATCGGCACCAGTGCATCACCGCCTTCCAGTGAAAAGCGTTTTGCACCCGGGAATTTCGCACCGAGGTATTTTTCCAGACCTTCAGCCGCGGTCAGCTCTTTCAGGAAACCTTTTTTCTCGTCGCTGCTGAATGACGCATGGCCGACCACCGATTCCAGACGCTGCTGAATCCAGCGTTTCTCATCGGTGTTGTTGATGTGCATGTACTCTGCACCAATCGAGCCACAATAGGTCTGCTGCAGCGCCGCGAACAGATCAGCCAGCTTCATGGTCTCTTTACCAATGGCAAAGGAACCTACGTTAAAGCTTTCCTGAAAATCGGCGTCGGTGAGATCGTGATAAGAAGGGTCAAGATCCGCCACCCGATCCTGTTTCCAAAGGCCGAGCGGATCGAGGTTAGCGTGCTGATGGCCGCGGAAGCGGAACGCATTGATCAGCTGCAACACTTTAACCTGTTTGGAATTAGTAGCCGGATCGGTGACTGAGGATGTGTAGCGGGTCGCATCTTTTGCCAGGCGGCGGAAGTAATCACGCGTGGTGGAGTGAAACTGCTCAGGTTTCACGCCAGTGCCGGGCAGCTGTTGGAACAGCTCGCGCCACATTTCATCAACTGAGTCAGGATCGGTCAGGAAATCCTCATAGAGTTGCTCTATGTAGGATTGGTTCGCGCCGGCCAGCCAGGAGGAGTCCAGCCAGGGTTTCATCGCGCTGTTCTGCATTGTGATCCCTTAAGCATTAATCTGCTTTTTATGAGGTTTCATTTGTTGCCGCTTTCGCGGCTTGCCGTAGTGAGTTCAGCGATACGAACCTGTGCGCAACCGGCGCCTGGCCCGTAAGGGAACCTTTATAAGCGTGGTCAGTACCGCGCTTATAAAGGCTTCCGTAAACTGCCGGGAACCTTAAGTTCCCGGACAGTGACTTCAGTGTGTTACGCCCCGCGTTGCAGCAGCATCGACTTAATATGGCCGATAGCGCGCGTCGGGTTTAGTCCTTTCGGGCACACGCTCACACAGTTCATGATGCTGTGACAGCGGAATACACTGAAAGCATCGTTCAGATTGTCCAGACGCGCATCGGTTTCGGTATCGCGGCTGTCGATCAGGAAACGGTAAGCGGCTAACAAACCTGCCGGACCGATGAACTTGTCCGGGTTCCACCAGAACGATGGGCACGAGGTTGAGCAGCAAGCGCACAGAATACACTCGTACAATCCATCCAGGTGCTCACGGTCTGCCGGGGTCTGCAGATGCTCGCGTGCTGGCGGATTTTCCCCATTATTCAACAGGAAAGGCTTAATCTTCTCATACTGCGTATAGAATTGTCCCATATCAACGACGAGGTCGCGGATCACCGGCAAACCAGGCAGTGGACGGATAACAATTTTCTTCGTGCCATTACCCAGCGCGGAGACTGGCGTGATGCAGGCCAGACCATTTTTACCGTTCATGTTGAGGCCGTCAGAACCGCACACCCCTTCACGGCATGAGCGACGGAAGGCCAGCGTCGGGTCCTTCTCTTTCAAACGGATCAGCGCGTCCAGCAACATCATGTCACGACCGTCTTCTGACTCCAGCGTGTATTCCTGCATACGCGGTTTGTCATCGACTTCCGGGTTGTAACGATAGATAGAAAATTCGAGTCTCATGATGATCTCCGCAATTAGTAGGTACGCGCTTTCGGCGGGAAGGCCGCACGCAGTTTCGGTTGCATGTTCACCTCACGGCGCGTCATGCTTTCCGTTTGCGGAACATAGAGGCTGTGACACAGCCAGTTAGCATCATCACGTTCCGGGTAGTCGAAGCGGCTGTGTGCGCCACGGCTTTCGGTACGGAAGTTTGCAGCGACCGCCGTGGCGTACGCGGTTTCCATCAGGTTATCCAGCTCAAGGCACTCGATACGTTGGGTGTTGAAATCTGGCGAACGGTCATCAAGACGCGCTGACTTCAGACGTTCACGAATCACTTTCAGCTCTTCCAGACCTTCACGCATCGCATCACCTTCGCGGAATACCGAGAAGTTGTTCTGCATGCAACGCTGCAACGCTTTACGGATTTCAACCGGATCTTCACCCGTGGTGTTGTTTTCCCAGCGGTTGAAGCGCGCCATGGCGGCATCAATGTTTTCCTGCGTGGCTTCGCGCAGTTCACCCTGCTCTTCCAGACACTCCAGCAGGTGCACACCCGCCGCGCGGCCAAATACCACCAGGTCGAGCAACGAGTTACCGCCGAGACGGTTAGCGCCGTGTACTGATACACAAGCAATTTCGCCTACCGCGAACAGGCCCGGAATCACTTCGTCTTCACCCTGCTCGTTCACGCGCAGCGCCTGACCGGTCACTTTGGTCGGCACGCCGCCCATCATGTAGTGGCAGGTTGGAATAACCGGAATCGGCTCTTTAACCGGATCGACGTGCGCAAAGGTACGCGACAGCTCAAGGATACCCGGCAGACGCGATTCCAAAACTTCTGCGCCCAGATGATCGAGTTTCAGCTTGATGTGCGGGCCCCATGGACCGTCACAACCACGGCCTTCACGAATTTCCACCATCATGGAGCGTGCGACCACGTCACGACCTGCCAGGTCTTTGGCGTTTGGCGCATAACGCTCCATGAAGCGTTCGCCGTGTTTGTTCAGCAGGTATCCACCTTCACCACGGCAACCTTCAGTGACCAGCACACCCGCACCGGCGATACCGGTTGGGTGGAACTGCCACATTTCCATATCCTGCACCGGCACACCGGCACGCAGCGCCATACCTACGCCGTCACCGGTGTTGATGTGCGCGTTAGTAGTGGACTGGTAAATACGGCCTGCACCGCCCGTTGCCAGAATGGTCGCTTTCGCTT
This sequence comes from Pantoea sp. CTOTU50773, assembly GCF_032082325.1. Taxonomy (NCBI): domain Bacteria; kingdom Pseudomonadati; phylum Pseudomonadota; class Gammaproteobacteria; order Enterobacterales; family Erwiniaceae; genus Pantoea; species Pantoea sp. CTOTU50773. The sequence goes on from NZ_DAMDQC010000139.1 coordinate 11,293, forward strand.
TGAAGTAAACGGTTTCACCGGTTTCCATGCAGATAGCGGTACAGCCGACAATCGCACCGTCTTCATTTTTCACCAGATCCAGCGCATACCATTCGGAGAAGATGGTGGTTTTGTTTTTCAGGTTCTGCTGATACA
>NZ_DAMDQC010000140.1:0-11412 GCF_032082325.1 Pantoea sp. CTOTU50773
ATCAGCGAGCGGGCCGTCAGTGATTTGCCCGAACCGGATTCACCCACCAGCGCCACGCGCTCACGGCCTATTTGAAAGGCGATATTATCCACTAACAGCGTATCTTCGCTGCGGATGGTCAGCCCCTGCACATCAATTAACAGATCATTTGGCATGACGGGTATCCAGTCGGTCGCGCAGGCCATCGCCTGTCAGATTAAACGCCAGACTGGCGAACAGAATCGCACCGCCGGGGGCGGCAGCCACCCACCATTGGTCGAAAATCACTTTACTGCCTTCCGCCACCATCGAACCCCATTCGGCGGTTGGCGGTTGCACGCCCATGCCCAGGAAGCCCAAGCCCGCAGCGGAGAGAATGATGCCGCCGAGGCTCAGCGCCGCGCGCACCACGGCGGTTGGCAAACACAGCGGTAAAATATGGCCGAACATTAAGCGCAAACCGGTAATACCCTGCATGCGCGCAGCCGCCAGATAATCACTGCGGCGCAGTGCCAGGGTTTCCGCACGCGCCTGACGGGCAAACGGTGGCCAACTAGTGAGTGCCAGCGCCAGTGCGCCGTTCATCAATCCCGGACCGAGCATGGCCACCAGCGCCAGCGCGATCACCAGATTCGGCAGCGACAGGAAGATATCCGTGATGCGCATCAACACGCGTTCGGTCCAGCCGCCCACATAGCCGGCAGTAATCCCGACCAGCAGGCCCACCGGAATGGTCAGTACCAGAATCAGTGACACCAGCAACAACGTAGGACGTGCACCATAAATCACGCGTGACAGCAAATCACGGCCAAAGCCATCGGTGCCAAACCAGTGCAGCGCGGAAGGGGCCTGCAAACGCTGGGCGATCACCTGGGCGTTGGGATCGAACGGTGCCAGCAGTGGGGCGAACAGTGCCATTGCCACCACGATCACCACCAGCGTCAGACCGATGGTCAGTGAAGTCACGCGCGCACGGCGGCGGCGCGGACGAACTGTCTCCAGTTCAGAGAGTTGTTGAGTCATCGTGTTCTCGGATCGGTTAACCAGGTGAGGGCATCGGCCACGGCATTAAGCAGAATAAAGCAACTGCCAATCAGCAGGGTCGAGCCGAGAATCGCTGGTGTATCAGAGGAAAACAGCGCGTTGGTCATGTAGCGTCCGACACCGGGCCAGGCGAAGACCGTTTCGGTTAACACCGAACCTTCCAGCAGGGTGGCGTAGGAGAGGGCGATGACCGTGATCAGCGTCCCCAGCACGTTGGGGAAGATGTGACGCAGCAGGATGCGAGTCCGCCCTGCGCCTTTGGCGCGCGCCAGAATCACATACTCTTTGCTGCTCTCTTCTAACAGCGCGGCACGCAATAAGCGTGTAATACCGGCCATCGCCAGTAAGCCAAGAATCATCACCGGCAGCCACAGATGGGCAATCGCATTGCGGAACATCTCTGGATCGCCAGATAGCCAGCTATCAATCAGCACAAAGCCGGTTTTCGGCTCCAGCGTGTAGATCCAGATATCATCCGACTGTCCCGGCCCGGCAGACCAATGCAACACCGCGTAAAACAGCAGCAGACCCAGCAGACCAAGCCAGAATACCGGAACGGAATAGCCGAGCAGCGAGATAAAGCGCGCTACGTTATCGATCACGCTGCCCGGCTTCCACGCGGCCAGCAAGGCTAAAGTGATGCCAAACACGGCGGCAAAGATCATCGCACAGGTGGCGAGTTCAATGGTGGCGGGGAAGGTGCGCATCAGATCCGTGCTGACAGGCTGATTGGTCAGATGTGAAAGCCCTAAATTGCCCTGCGCCAGATGGCTGATATAGCGCCAGAACTGTACCAGCACCGGCTGGTCGAGGCCGAGATCGTGGCGCACCTGTGCATAGGTGGCTTCGCTGGCGTGATCGCCGGCGATTTGCTGCACCGGATCAACCGGCGACAGGTGCGACAGCATGAAAGTGAACGCTAACAAACCAATCAACGTCACCAGCAGCGATAACAGGCTGGTGACCAGACGGCTAAAACGTTGCCAGAGTGGCCAGGCGAACCCGGCCTGTGAAGCAGACACTGCCATTACTTAGAAACCTGCGAGTAATACACCATGTCTGGGTTAATCCCCTGCACATAGCCTTTCAGGTTATCGCGCAGCGCAATCAGGTTGCGCGCCTGCAAGCCGATCACGTATGGCGAGTTCTTCAGCACTTCGCGCTGCATCGCCTGGTACAGTTCAACACGCTTGTTGCTGTCCGCTTCAGCGGTGGCGGCCAGCGTCTGTTTACTCAGCTCTGGAATATGCCAGTCTGAACGGTAAGCAATGGTTTTGCTGCCATCTTCAGGGTTGTAAGCAAAGGAGGCGGCATTGGTATTCGGATCGAAGTAATCCGCACCCCATGCGTTCAGTGTCGCTTCGTACTGATGCGCTTTCACGCGAGTAGAGACTTCAGAACTCAGGCCCGGCTGCACTTCGACTTTCACGCCACCTTTGGCAAAGCTGCCCTGTAATGCCTGCGCAATATCCAGATATGGCGGTTGATTGCTGGTCGAGAGCTTAAAGCTGACATTGGTTAAACCTGCTTTCTTGAGAATCGCTTTGGCTTTCTCCGGATCGTAGGTGTACGGCGTGTCATTCAACGCACCGAGGAAACCTTTAGGCAGGAAGGTTTGATGTACTTCGAACTGGCCTTTCAGCAGGTCGTTAGCAATACCTTTGTAGTCGAACAGGTAACGCGCCGCTTCCCACAGTGCCGGGTTCTTCAACACTGGATTCTCACCGACGTTGAACTGAATATAGTAGAGCGAGGCCATCGGAATCGCTTCGGTCTTCACGCCCGTTTTGCCTTTCAGCGCCGCAATTTGGTCTGCGCCGAGGTTACGAGCAATATCCACATCGCCCTGTTCCAGCAGCAGACGACGCGCAGCAGGTTCCGGCACGTTCTTGATCAGAATGTTTTTCAGCTTCGGAGCGCCCGCCGGTGAGGTCGGGTTGGCGGTCAGCAGTACCACTTCATGCAGCACCACTTTACGAATCTGATACGGGCCGCTACCCGCTGAATTGGTGCCTAACCAGGCATGACCGAAGTCACCGTTTTTGGCATTCGCCTGTGCAGTTTTCTCATCCACAATCGAAGAGACCGGTGCAGACAGCAGGCTCAGCACATAGGCCGGGCTGACGTTGGCGCTCCAGCTGATCTGTACGTGATTGTCATCGACTTTCTTCAGGAAGGTATCAACATTGTCTTTATTCCAGCCGAGCTGCGTCAGAATAAAGGAAGGGTCGAGGTTAAGTTTCACCACGCGACCCAGCGAGAAGATCACATCTTCCGGACGCAGCGGATTACCGCTGGCGAATTGCGCGCCTTTGCGCAGTTCAAAGGTCAGGCTGCGATTGTCACTGCCTGGCGTCCAGGAGGTGGCCAGCGTTGGCTTCAGATCGGTGGGATTGGTCGGATCCGACTGAACCAGACGTTGATAGATGTTAGTGAATGCTTGCACTGTGGTGAGTTCAAAGCCCTGTGCCGGATCAAAGCTATCAGCATCATCAGTCGACTGCGCAATCACCAGCGTATCTTTTGGTGTTGCGGCCTGAGCAGAGAAGGCGGCTACCAGCGATAAAGCCAGCAGTGAGGGAATGATTTTTTTCATGTTGTTTCCTTGCCTTAAAAAAGTAACGCGAGTTTACGAGAGCGCAGTAATGAAGAATAGTCAATTTATGGCTATGCATATGCCTTACGGTTCTAAGCGCGGCGGATTGGTTATAAGCCTGTTAAATATGCTGTTATTGTTATCGCGCCGCGCAGTGCTACAGACTCGCTAATTTTTGTCCTTTCATCAACCAAATTACAACGGAATTTAAACTCGTTGCTGAACGGAAATAATTAACTTTACTTCGAAGTCTTCAGGAATATAATGGCGCCAACTTCAAACAGGAGAATTCAGTTGGACAGTCACCCTTTTAGATGGCAACACAAGGCAAGCTGACGCGCGAATTCTTTTGTCGCTGCTTGCCAACACGGCGGGCAGCAATCCTCTCTTCTCTCTGATGATTGTTCCCCTTTAAACGACAGTAGCGGGTTGATGCCCGTGGGGATTTCATCATGCACATGATTTTAAACGCACTTTTTCCTCCACCTCGATGCGCGCGCTGATTTTCAGCGTGCATAATTAACCGATGTTTTAGCGCGTTTTGGCACGTCCGTGCTCAGGCTACCTGGCAAATCTGGACTGACTGAAGATCGCTTTCAGCGGCATCATTGACATCGTCATCGCTATTTCTCGTTATTTTAACGAGCGAATTTCTTCGTCTTTTATTTACGGGAGGTCATATGGAAATTCCCGATAGGTTATTTTTAATCATCTAACGCATCGTCGTTAATTTAATTTATCCCGAATTGTGTGCTTCATGCACTGGGACTTTTATTGCCGTAAAAAAAGAGGAATGTCATCATGACTGACATGAAACTCAACCAGGAAAAAAAATCCTGGAGCAACGCCCGCCCGCAGCGTCAGAAAACGCCGCGCTATCTGATTGAAGATGAAGCCGGTTTCACCGCCGATGAAACCCTCGTTCGCCTGCGCAGTGATGCGCTGGGCCTGAGCGAACGCGAAGCCGAAGCGCGTCTGGAAGTCTATGGCCGCAATCAAGTGGCGCATGATAAAGCGCCGCACGCGCTGATTCAGCTGATCCAGGCATTCAATAACCCCTTCATCTACGTATTAATGGCGCTGGCAGCGGTGAGTTTTTTCACTGACTACCTGCTGCCATTACGTAAAGGCGAGGAGACCGACCTGACCGGTGTCATCATCATTGTGACGATGGTAACGCTCAGCGGTTTGCTGCGCTTCTGGCAGGAGTTCCGCACCAATAAAGCCGCGCAGGCGTTGAAATCCATGGTGCGCACTACCGCTACCGTACTGCGTCGGGAATCTGCCCAACAGCCCCCGGCTAGACAGGAAGTGGATATTGCCACTTTAGTCCCCGGCGACATTATCTATCTATCGGCTGGCGATCTGGTGCCTGCCGACGTACGTTTGCTGGATTCGCGTGACCTGTTTATCAGCCAGGCGATCCTGACTGGTGAATCACTGCCCGTTGAGAAATATGACGTCACGGGCCACGTCACCAGCAAAGGCGCGGGAGCGAGCGATCACGGGGCTTCACTGCTGGAACTCGGTAGCGTGTGTCTGATGGGCACCAACGTCTCCAGCGGCAGCGCCAAAGCGGTGGTAGTGGCAACCGGCGGCGAAACCTACTTTGGCAGCCTGGCGAAATCGATTGTCGGTAATCGCTCGCAAACTGCTTTTGATCGCGGTGTGAACAGCGTCAGCTGGCTGCTGATCCGCTTCATGCTGGTGATGGTGCCGGTGGTGCTGCTGATTAACGGGCTAACCAAAGGCGACTGGCTGGATGCGTCGTTGTTTGCGCTGGCGGTTGCGGTCGGTCTGACGCCGGAAATGCTGCCGATGATTGTCAGCTCGAATCTGGCGAAAGGTGCGATTGCCATGTCACGCCGCAAAGTGATTGTGAAACGGCTGAATGCGATTCAAAACCTCGGCGCGATGGACATCCTGTGTACCGATAAAACCGGCACGCTGACCCAGGACAATATCATTCTTGAGCATCATCTGGATTGCGCCGGGGTGGAAAACTCTCGCGTACTGATGCTGAGCTGGCTCAACAGCCACTATCAGAGCAGCACGCCGAATCTGATGGATCGTGCGATTCTGCGCTACGGCAAGGATCGTGTAACGGCGGACATGGGCGACTATTACGCCAAAGTGGATGAGTTGCCGTTTGATTTTGTGCGTCGCCGTGTTTCTGTTGTGGTGCGCGATCGTCGTCTGAATCAACAGATGCTGATCTGTAAAGGCGCGGTAGAAGAGATGCTGAGCATCGCTACGGCTGAGCGTGAAGGAAAACTGGTTCAGCCGCTGGATGAAAAACGCCGTGCAGAATTGTTAGCTCTGGCACACCAGTACAACGAGCAAGGTTTCCGTGTATTGCTGGTGGCGAGTCGTGTACTGGAAGAGCCGGGCTTGCAGCAGGCATTGAGTGTGGCGGATGAACAAGGGTTAACCGTGGAAGGGTTGCTCACTTTCCTCGATCCACCTAAAGAGAGTGCCGCCAAAGCCATTAACGCGCTGCGTGAAAACGGCGTCAGCGTCAAAGTGCTGACCGGCGACAACCCGGTGGTCACCGCACGTATTTGCCAGCAAGTCGGTATCGACAGTGGCGATATCGTGACTGGCGATCAGATCGCGATGATGAGCGACGAGCAACTGGCAGAGGCGGCAGCGCACAGCGCGGTGTTTGCCAAACTGACGCCGCTGCAGAAATCTCGCATCTTGCGTGCATTGCAGCAGCAAGGACACACCGTCGGTTTCCTCGGCGATGGGATTAATGATGCGCCAGCCCTGCGTGATGCCGATGTCGGGATTTCAGTGGATAGTGCAGCAGACATCGCGAAAGAGTCTTCTGACATCATCCTGCTGGAAAAAGATCTGATGGTGCTGGAAGAGGGGGTGATGAAAGGACGCGAAACCTTCGGCAACATCATCAAGTATCTGAACATGACCGCCAGTTCCAACTTTGGCAACGTGTTCTCTGTGCTGGTGGCGAGCGCCTTTATTCCGTTCCTGCCAATGCTGGCGATTCACTTGCTGATTCAGAACCTGATGTATGACCTGTCTCAGCTGGCGCTGCCATGGGACAAAATGGACCGTGAATTCCTGCGCAAACCGCGCAAATGGGACGCGCGCAATATCAAACGCTTTATGCTGTGGATTGGGCCTACATCATCAATCTTTGATATCACGACTTTTGCTGTGATGTGGTACGTGTTTGCCGCCAACACGCCGGAAATGCAGTCACTGTTCCAGTCCGGTTGGTTTGTAGAAGGATTGCTGTCGCAGACGCTGGTGGTGCATATGCTGCGCACCCAGAAAATTCCGTTCATCCAGAGCCGTGCTGCACTGCCGGTGCTGCTGACTACGGCGTGTGTGATGATTGCAGGCATTCTGCTGCCATTCTCCCCGTTGGGACACATGGTGGGATTGACCCCGTTGCCCTGGGCTTACTTCCCATGGCTGGTCGCGACCTTGTTAGGTTACTGCGTGGTCGCACAGGGCATGAAAATGCTCTACATCAAACGCTTCGGCCAGTGGTTCTAACTCCATGGAGGTGCTATGCGGAATCGGAATCTTAATAAGGTGGTGTGCCATCTGCTAATCATGATGGTGGTGATTGTTGTGCTAACGTTGGTGTTTCGTTAGTCAAACCAAGGGCAGGTTATCCTGCCCTTTTTGCCTTTTAACTGCGGGAAGGGACAAATGAGCCAAACAAAACGCGCGTTAATTATCGGTGCTTCAAAGGGGATTGGACTGGCGGTGGTGCAGCAACTGCTGGCCGATGGCTGGGACGTCACGGCCACTTATCGCAGCACTGCCGTTTCCTATCAGCATGAAAAACTGCGCTGGCTGCCGCTGGATATCACTATTGCCACACAGCGTGAGCAATTACTTCAGCAGCTCAAAGGCGAGCAGTTTGATCGCGCGCTGATCAATGCCGGGATTCTCGGCCCGGATTCAATGGAATTGATCGCCACTCCCGATGATGAATTGATGCAACTGTTTATGACCAACAGTGTTGCACCGGTGCGTATGGCTGAAGGCCTGCTACCCTTGCTGTCGGAAAAACAGGGCGTGCTTGGTATCACCACATCTCGTCTCGGCAGCCTGACGGAGAATGCCGAGGCGATTCGTCCGTATTACTCTGCCAGTAAGGTGGCGCTGAATATGCTGAGCCGTACGCTGCTTCAGCAAATGGATCCGCGTGGCACAACCTTGCTGTCACTGCATCCGGGCTGGGTGAAAACCGATATGGGCGGTGATGATGCGGATATTACTGCGGTGGAAAGTGCTCAGGGATTAGTGGCGCAACTGAACCGTTTTGCCGGGCAGGGCGGACATCATTACGTCGATTACAGCGGCAGGCAATTAGCCTGGTGAGAGTAAGCGCCTGCTAACCGATGCCAGCAGGCTAATTGTTTATTCGTCGGGCTGGTAGTACTGCACACCAATTTCAATGCGTTCGCGCCCGCTGGCCACGCGATGGCGATTGCTGTCGCGTAGCGAGTAGATGCAGCCGCAGTACTCCTGCTGATAGAAACGCTCGCGCTTGCTGATCTCGATCATGCGTGATGATCCGCCGCCTTTACGCCAGTTAAACTCCCAATACAGCATGTCAGGATAGTGCGCTGCTGCACGCACACCGCAGTCATTAATCTGCTTCATGTCCTTCCAGCGCGAAATACCCAGCGAACTGGTGATCACCGGGAAGCCATTTTCATGTGCATACAGCGCAGTACGTTCAAAGCGCATGTCGAAACACATGGTGCAGCGTACGCCACGCTCCGGTTCCCACTCCATGCCGCGTGCCCGATCAAACCAGTTATCTTTATCGTAATCGGCATCCACGAAAGGCACACCGAACTGCTCAGCAAAGCGGATATTTTCTTCTTTGCGCAGCTCGTACTCTTTCAGCGGATGAATGTTTGGGTTGTAAAAGAAGATGGTGTAATCGATTCCGGAAGCCAGCATCGCTTCCATCACCTCACCCGAGCAGGGTGCGCAGCAGGAGTGCAACAGCACTTTGTTGTGACCGTTGGGTAAAGGCAAGGGCTGGCGTTTGAAGGTGTCAGACATAAGAAAAAATGGTTAATGAGTGTTGAGCGAAGTGTAAGTCGATATCGAGCCGGACGCAAAGCGGCAAAAACGAAAAAAGGCCGCAATCGCGGCCTTTCGGGATTCTGTCAGAAGAACTTATTCAGTCACTTTCTTCTTCAGATCGCTGGCACCTTCTTTGGTTTTGTTCCAGCCTTTAGTCGCACCTTCTTTGGTAGCATCCCACCCTTTTTCAGTGCCTTCTTTGGTTTTGTTCCAGCCTTTCTGTGCGCCTTCGCTCACTTTGCTGCTGGTGCTGTCGCTCTTACCTTCAACAGCATGCTTGGCTTTCAGCTTCTGCTCTTCGCCCTGATGCTGCGCCTGATGCAGCTTCTCTTTGGCGGTGTTTGCGCCCGCTTGTGCGTTCGCGACGGTGTCGTCAGTTGCATGTGTGGTAGCGGCAAAAGCCGAAGAAGCCAGCAGCAGGGCAGATACAGCAATAATTGTCTTTTTCATGAATATTCCCTCATCAATCGCTCTATGAGTTATGAGCGTAGTTAACAATGGCACGCTCAGCCAGAATTGGCTCCAGGAATAACCTTAATTGAATCATCGAGTTTGGATGGTGCGAGAAATGAGCATTTTAAGCCATGCTGCTATGTGCTCAGCCTGAAGGCACTTCAGGCAAGCCGATGAGAGTTGTGAGTCGCCTCAGCTTTAGTGGATCTGACACTGTATCTTTTTCTGGTAAAGGGTAATTTTAGTGCCGCCATAATCACAAAAAAAATGTCTTAAGGATGAGAGATGAAAAGTAGAGTTGTTGAAATCCTGCAATATCGGTTGAAAACAGATACAGGCAGAACCTTCCATCGAATCATGCGAGATATCAGTGTTCCTCTGCACGTCGAGCAGGGAATTGATGTCGTCGCTTACGGTTGTTCTCTCCATGATGCTGATAGCTATTTTCTTCTTCGAGCATTTGAAAATGAAGAGGAAATGCACGATGTTCTGGAAGCATTTTATGCCAGCGAGGCGTGGCGTTCAGGGCCGAGAGAAGCCATCATTGAACGTATTGAGGTGAGTCTTAAATCTGTGCTGCTGCTTTCACCCAGCGCCATTGATGAGATGAGAAACAGCTTTTTAGCCTGGCAATGAGAGTGACGGGCTGCACATGTATCTGTTTAGCAGGTGAAATTTGAAGAGTGGTTTTACTATAACTTAAAGCCAGCGAATCAGGCTGGCTGACTATTCTTCATCCCGCTCTTTAGCCGCTCGCTGGCGATCGTAATACTCATCTTCCGCAGAAATGATTTCATCCAGCAGGGAGTCCATATCCACATCATGAACTTCTTCTACAAAGAGGCCGGTTAAAGCAGTTTCAGGCGTTAACTTGCCATCTTCAAACAGCTGCCAGATTTCCTTCGCATAACGCGTTTCTAAAATCTGCGGGGCAAACTGACCGTAATATTCGGTGATGTTATTCACATCGCGCTCAAACATTGATTCGGCGTGGTTGTTTGCTGAAGCATCCACCGCTTGAGGCAGGTCGATGATCACTGGGCCATGCTCATCTTGCAAAACGTTAAACTCTGACAGATCGCCATGCACAATGCCGGCACACAACATGCGTACGATATTGCGAATCATGGTGGCGAAATCAGTCAGAGCTTCCTCTTGCGACAAAATCACATCGCTCAGACGTGGTGCTACTGCGCCATCTGCATCAGTGACCAGCTCCATCAACAGTACACCGTCGAGGCACATATAGGGTTCAGGCACGCGAACGCCGGCTTTGGCCAGGCGGAACAGCGCATCGACTTCTGCAGTATGCCAGACTTCCTCTTGCTGCTTGCGTCCGAATTTGGAGCCTTTTTGCATTGCACGCGCACTGCGGGAGTTGCGAACTTTGCGCCCCTCCTGATATTGCACGGCCTGCTTAAAGCTACGCTGAGAAGCTTCTTTGTAGACTTTAGCGCACTGGACTTTGCCGCCGCACATGACAGTGTAAACGTCAGCTTCTTTGCCGCTTTTCAAGCGCTGAAGCACGTTATCAATCAGGCCGTCATCGACCAGCGGTTGGATTCGGTTTGGAATTTTCATGCGGCTTTATACCGCATTTCAGGGGACTCACGCATTAAGAACATGGGGCATAACAGAAGAAAAGCCAGCCGCATGGCATTATGAGTAGGGGCCAGGTTCAGTATCACCATACCTCTCAATCCTATAGTGAGATTTGACGTACTGTTTTTAGGAATTCGCGTGCGGTGGTATCCCAAAGCTCAGGTGAGAAATCAAACTCATAGCGTCGCTTGAACTCCTCCTCTACGCCATCATCATAGGCGGAGATAAAATCATCGACTTCTTCGACGAGATCTTTGAGCATCCAATCTGGGGCTGTTTTTTTGAAGAGCCTGACTATGCCTTCAACTGTGTTTTCACCATCATTAATGATGTCGGCGTCCTGATTGAAATAACCGAAAATCAGTTGATCAAGAAAATGGAAATTTTGCATTTTGCACCTTAAAGAGACGGGAACGCGGTGAGAATGTAATAGGGTTTGCCGTTAAATTTTTGAAATTCAATGACCACTCTCACATTTGTCATGGCAATCCGCTGGCTGTCTCCTCGTTTGAAGCCGTAGCCAATAGTTTTCCCTGCTGCATTACGAATAGTTAGTCTGACACCTTTCTTGCCACCTGAGAGAACAGACTTTATGACGGCTATTGAATCGCTATGGGTTTAACAGACACCTCAGAGTCATTTAAGATGGCTTAAAG
>NZ_DAMDQC010000141.1:0-11391 GCF_032082325.1 Pantoea sp. CTOTU50773
AACAGGGAGTGCAAACATGATTACACTGGATACTTCGCAGCAACGTCGTCAGGCGCTGATTGCCCGTATAGCACCTGGCAGCGCCGCTTTGATTTTCGCTGCACCGGAAGTGACCCGTAGCAACGACACGGAATACAACTTCCGCCAAAACAGCGACTTCTGGTATTTCACCGGGTTCAATGAACCGCAGGCGCTGCTAGTGCTGATCAAAAGTGATGACAAGCATAACCACAGCGTGCTGTTCAATCGTGTTCGCGACCTTACCGCTGAGATCTGGTTTGGCCGCCGCCTCGGGCAAGATGCCGCACCCGCTAAGCTTGGCGTTGACCGCGCTTTACCGTGGGATGACATCGGTGAGCAATTGCATCAGCTGCTCAACGGGCTTGATGTGGTGTATCACGCTCAGGGTGAGTACGCAGAAGCTGACCAACGGGTGTTCAGCGCGTTGGAAAAACTGCGGCGCGGCTTCCGTCAGAATCTCAGCGCGCCTGCCACTGTCACCGACTGGCGTCCCTGGGTGCACGATATGCGCCTGTTCAAAAGCGAAGCTGAGATTGAAATCCTGCGCCGTGCGGGAAAAATCAGTGCGCTAGCGCATACTCGTGCGATGCAAGCCTGCCGTCCGGGGATGTTTGAGTATCAGCTCGAAGGCGAAATTCACCATGAATTCAATCGCCACGGCGCACGTTTCCCTTCTTACAACACCATTGTGGGATCGGGTGAGAACGGCTGCATCCTGCATTACACCGAAAACGAAAGTGAAATGCGCGATGGTGATTTGGTGCTGATTGATGCGGGTTGTGAATTCCACGGTTATGCCGGGGACATCACCCGCACCTTCCCGGTTAATGGCAAATTCACGCAACCTCAGCGCGAGATTTACGACATCGTGCTGGCCTCGCTGTACAAAGCGCTGTCGATTTTCCGCCCTGGCATCAGCATCCACGACGTCAATGACGAAGTGGTGCACATCATGATCACCGGTCTGGTCGATCTCGGCATTCTGGAAGGCAATATCGATACGCTGTTCGAAGAGCAGGCGCACCGCCCGTTCTTCATGCACGGCTTGAGTCACTGGCTGGGGCTGGATGTGCATGACGTCGGCCATTACGGTACACCAAGCCGTGACCGCATTCTCGAACCGGGCATGGTGTTGACCATTGAACCTGGCCTGTACATTGCGCCGGATGCGAAAGTCCCACCGCAGTATCGCGGTATCGGTATCCGTATCGAAGATGACATCGTGATCACCGCTGACGGCAACGAAAACCTGACCGACAGCGTAGTAAAAGATGCCGAGGCAATTGAAGCCTTGATGGCAGCGGCACGCCACGCATGAGCATTTTGATTGCAGGCGGCGGCATGACCGGGGCAACCCTGGCGCTGGCGATTTCGCATCTGACGCAAGGCCAACTGCCCGTCACGCTCATTGAGCGCAGTCTGCCGGATAGCCGCAAACATCCGGGCTTTGATGGCCGGGCGATTGCGTTAGCGGCGGGCACCTGTCAGCAGCTGGCGGATATCGATGTATGGCGCTCGCTCGCAGATTGCGGCACGCCGATCACGGATATTCACGTCTCTGACCGTGGCCACACCGGTTTTGTGCAGCTCAAGGCGGATGATTATCAGGTCCCAGCGCTGGGGCAGGTGGTTGAGCTGTTTGATGTGGGCCAGCGCCTGTTCCAGCGTCTGAAAAGTGCGCCTGGTGTGACGCTGCGCTGCCCGGATTACGTCACGACGGTGGTGCGATCAGCTGAATCTGTCACGGTGACACTCAACAGCGGCGAGCAGCTACAGGGCGAGTTGCTGGTGGCAGCCGATGGCTCACGTTCGCCCCTTGCGGCGTCCTGTGGCATCAGCTGGCAGCGGGACGATTACCAGCAGCTGGCGGTGATCGCCAACGTCACCACGCAGCAGCCGCATCAGGGTCGCGCGTTTGAACGCTTTACCGAGTACGGCCCGCTGGCGCTGTTACCGATGTCTGGCAATCGCATGTCGCTGGTGTGGTGCCACCCCGTTGAGGCTGAAGCCACGGTGAAACAGTGGGATGATGCAACTTTCCTGCGCGAGCTTCAGCTGGCGTTTGGCTGGCGCTTAGGGCGTTTCACCCATGCCGGCCAGCGCGAAGTGTATCCGCTGGGGCTGCAAACCGCAGAGCGTCAGGTGGCGCATCGCCTGGCGTTGGTGGGCAACGCGGCGCAAACGCTGCATCCTATTGCGGGCCAGGGTTTTAACCTGGGCTTGCGCGATGTGATGTCGCTGGCGGAAACGCTGGCAGGCGCGCATCGTCAGCAGCAGGATGTTGGCGGCTATGGCGTTTTGCAGCACTTCGCTGCACGCCGTCAACCGGATCGCGCCGCGACAATCGGCGTGACCGATGGCCTGGTGCGGCTGTTTGCCAATCGTTATGCGCCCTTAGTGGCGGGAAGAAATCTTGGGCTGGTGGCAATGGACCATCTGCCATGGCTGCGAAACCCACTTGCCGCGCGCACGCTCGGCTGGGTGAAGCGTTGAGCATGAATTAAGGGGCAGCAATGCAAACATTTGATGTGGCTATTGCCGGTGGCGGTATGGTAGGTCTGGCCGTCGCCTGCGGATTACAGGGCAGCGGCCTGCGTGTTGCCGTGCTGGAGAAAGCACCTGAGCCACAATTTGATCCAGCGAGCGCCGCATCGATTCGCGTCTCGGCGATCAATGCTGCCAGCGAACGTCTGCTGCAAAAGCTGGATGTCTGGTCCAGTATCCTGGCGTTGCGCGCCAGTGCCTATCACGGGATGGAAGTGTGGGATCAAGACAGCTTTGGTTCCATCAGCTTTGATGATGAGCAGCAAGGCTTATCCCATCTCGGCCATATTATTGAAAATGAAGTGATTCACAGCGCACTGTGGCAGCGCGCCAGCCAGTGTAGCGACATCACCTTATTTGCCCCTGCGCAGTTGCAGCAGGTGGCCTTTGGCGACAACGAAGCGTTCGTCACTTTGCAGGACGGCAGCATGATGAGTGCGCGCCTGCTGATTGCCGCGGATGGGGCAAACTCGTGGCTGCGCGACAAAGCCGATATCCCGATTACCTTCTGGGATTACGATCATCACGCGCTGGTCGCCAATATCCGCACCGATATGCCGCACGATGCGATTGCGCGTCAGGTGTTCCATGGCGACGGCATTCTGGCGTTCCTGCCTATGCAGGACCCGCACCTGTGCTCTATCGTCTGGTCGCTCTCACCGCAGGAAGCGGCCCGCGTGCAGTCGATGCCAGAAGCATTATTCAACCAGCATTTGTCGGTCGCCTTCGATATGCGCCTCGGCTTGTGCCATGTTGAAAGCGAGCGCAAAACCTTCCCACTGATGGCGCGCTATGCCCGTAACTTTGCCGCGCACCGCCTGGCACTGGTGGGCGATGCCGCGCACACCATTCATCCGCTGGCCGGACAGGGCGTTAACCTTGGCTTCATGGATGCCGCAGAACTGATCGGTGAAATTCGTCGCCTGCATCAGGAAGGCAAAGATATCGGACAGCACCTGTATCTGCGTCGTTATGAGCGCAGTCGCAAGCACAGTGCAGCAATGATGCTGGCGGGTATGCAGGGCTTCCGTGAGCTGTTTGCCGGCACCCATCCGGCGAAAAAGCTACTGCGTGATGTGGGATTGAAACTGGCTGACACATTGCCGGGCGTAAAACCGATGATGCTGAAGCAGGCCATGGGGCTGAATGATATGCCCAGCTGGATTCGCTAAACTCTCTTCAAATGGCGCCGATACAGGCGCCATTTTTTTGCTTGATTCACTGCGCCGTCATACCTGAAACCCATCCTGATATTGCTCATGTAGTGATTGCTGGGACACTGCGGGTCAGTAAAAAAACCGCACTTAAACTGTTTTTAACCCCTCTGCACTGCTCTGGTGCGCCTCTGCACTCAAATTGCGCCTCGTTTGATTTATTCTAATTTTACTCGCCAATTCGCATTACTTTAACTAATGAAGGTGTCGCGGGTTCGCCGGACCTATTTCCCGTACTGAGGCGTGTGTTCCATTATCAGGCTGTGTTTATCGTTATTAATTGTATTTTATGCGCGGTTAATCACAAAAACGCAGTGAATTGTGCTGTGGTGGGTTTGGTGCGTGCTGAAGGGTGGTACTGTTTCGCCCTCGTTTTCCTTATGGTTAATCGCCGCGTTCGGTGGTAACTTCAGCACAAAGAGAACGTTTGCGTCAGCCTGTACAGGCGGCGCAGGCGCGTCACACTCACTTGTTTTCACAGGATGGTTATGACTCAGCAAACGCCTCTATTCGAACAGCATCAGGCATGCGGTGCGCGCATGGTGGACTTCCATGGTTGGATGATGCCACTACATTACGGCTCGCAAATGGATGAGCATCATGTGGTGCGCAACGATGCCGGTATGTTTGATGTTTCCCACATGACCATCGTCGATCTGCACGGTGTCCGCACCCGTGAATTCCTGCGTTATCTGCTGGCCAACGATGTCGCCAAACTGACGCAACCCGGCAAAGCGCTCTACACCGGCATGCTGAATGCCTCGGCTGGCGTCGTTGATGATTTGATTGTTTACTTTATGACCGAAGACTTTTTCCGCTTAGTGGTGAACTCCGCGACGCGTGAGAAGGATTTGGCGTGGATCAAACAGCACGCTCAGCCGTTTGGTGTCGAACTCACCGAGCGTGACGACCTGGCGCTGATTGCCGTACAAGGCCCGCAGGCGCAGCAGAAAGCACAGACGTTGTTTACTGCGGCGCAGCGTGAAGCTGTAGCGGGCATGAAACCGTTCTTCGGTGTGCAAAGCGAAAACCTGTTCATCGCCACCACCGGTTACACCGGTGAAGCGGGCTATGAAATTGCGATGCCGAACAGTGAAGCGGCTGATTTCTGGCAGAAGCTGCTGGCGGCAGGCGTCAAACCGGCTGGCCTGGGGGCGCGTGACACGCTGCGTCTGGAAGCGGGGATGAATCTCTACGGTCAGGAAATGGATGAAGGCGTTTCACCGCTGGCGGCCAATATGGGTTGGACGGTGAGCTGGGAACCTGCCGATCGCGATTTCATCGGCCGCGAGGCGCTAGAAGCGCAACGTGAACATGGCACTGAAAAGCTGGTGGGTTTGATCATGACCGAAAAAGGGGTGTTACGAAACGGCTTGCCGGTGCGTTTCACCGATGAACAAGGTCAGCCACAGCAGGGTATTATTACCAGTGGTTCCTTCTCCCCGACGCTGGGTTACAGCATCGCGCTGGCACGTGTGCCAGCGGGCATTGGTGAGCAAGCGATTGTAGAGATCCGCAATCGTGAAATGCCGGTGAAAGTCACCAAACCGATTTTTGTTCGCGCCGGCAAGCCGGTCGCTCAGTAATTTTTCAGGAGAAATGGCGATGAGCAATGTGCCTAATGAATTGAAATACCGCGATAGTCACGAGTGGGTGCGTGAAGAAGCCAATGGCACCTTCACCGTGGGTATCACCGAACACGCGCAGGAACTGCTGGGCGATATGGTGTTTGTGGATCTGCCTGATGTGGGCGCCACTTTCGCTGCCGGTGATGACTGTGCCGTCGCGGAGTCCGTGAAAGCTGCCTCAGACATCTATGCACCACTGAGCGGTGAAATCGTTGCCGTGAACGAAGAGCTGGCCGACGCACCGGAGCTGGTCAACAGCGAACCGTACGCCGCAGGCTGGTTATTCCGTATTAAAGCCAGCGACGTTTCAGAACTTGATTCGATGCTCGACGCCGATGCCTATAAAGGCGCTATCGACGAGTAACCGGTAGTCATCGGAGGTGCTGCATTGCAGCGCCTTCTTTTTTATCTGCCTGATTTAATGCCATTTTTGTAACCCAGCCCGATTCAGGATTTACTGCAAATGACCCAGACTCTCAGCCAGCTTGAACACAACGGTGCCTTCATTGAGCGCCATATCGGTCCTACACCCGCGCAGCAGGCCACCATGCTGGAAGCGATTGGTGCCAGCTCTCTGGAATCACTGATCAGCGCCATCGTGCCTGCCGACATCCAATTGCCAGGCCCGCCTGCGGTCGGTGATGCCGCGACCGAACAGCAAGCGCTGGCAGAGCTGAAAGCCATTGCCAGTCAGAACCAAATCTACAAATCCTGGATCGGCATGGGCTACAGTGCCGTGATCACCCCACCGGTTATCCTGCGTAACATGCTGGAAAACCCAGGCTGGTACACCGCGTACACCCCGTATCAGCCAGAAGTATCGCAGGGCCGCCTTGAAGCGCTGCTGAACTTCCAGACCCTGACGTTGGACTTAACCGGTCTGGATATCGCCTCTGCTTCACTGCTCGATGAAGCCACTGCCGCCGCCGAAGCGATGGCGATGGCGAAGCGCGTCAGCAAACTGAAAAATGCCGGTAAATTCTTTATCGCCGAAGACATCCATCCGCAAACCCTGGATGTGGTGCGCACGCGTGCAGAAACCTTTGGTTTTGAACTGATCATCGACAGCGCCAGCAAAGCGCTGGATCACGACGACCTGTTTGGCGTGCTGCTGCAGCAAGTGGGCACCAGCGGTGAAGTGCATGACTACCGTGCACTGATTGCCGAGCTGAAAAGCCGCAAAGTGGTGGTGAGCGTGGCCGCCGATTTCATGGCGCTGGTGCAGTTAGAAGCACCGGGCAAGCAGGGCGCAGATATCGTTTTCGGTTCCGCTCAGCGCTTTGGTGTGCCGATGGGTTACGGCGGTCCACACGCTGCGTTCTTCGCCAGCCGCGATGAGCACAAACGTTCAATGCCGGGTCGTATCATCGGTGTTTCACGTGATGCTGCAGGCAACACTGCGCTGCGTATGGCGATGCAGACCCGTGAGCAGCACATCCGTCGTGAGAAGGCCAACTCCAACATCTGTACGTCACAGGTGCTGCTGGCAAACATCGCCGGCCTGTATGCGGTTTATCATGGTCCGGCGGGCCTGAAGCGCATCGCCTCGCGCATTCATCGTCTGACCAGTATTCTGGCCGCTGGCCTGAAAAACGGTGGACTGAAGCTGCGTCACAACAGCTGGTTCGATACCTTAACGGTTGAAGTCGTCGATAAAGCCGATGTGCTGAATCGCGCGCTGAGCTTTGGCGTCAACCTGCGCAGTGACGTGCTCAACGGCGTGGGTATCACGCTGGATGAAACCACCTCACGCGAAGATGTGCAGACGCTGTTTGCCATTCTGCTGGGTGATGCGCACGGTCAGGATATTGATGCTCTGGATACCAGCGTAGCCGCGGAAAACAGCGCGATCCCGGCAGGCATGTCGCGTGAAAGCGAGTTCCTGACCCATCCAGTGTTTAACCGTCATCACAGCGAAACCGAGATGATGCGTTACATGCACAGCCTGGAGAAAAAGGATCTGGCGCTGAACCAGGCGATGATCCCGCTCGGTTCGTGCACCATGAAACTCAACGCCGCAGCCGAAATGATCCCGATCACCTGGCCAGAATTCGCCGAGCTGCATCCATTCTGCCCGGCAGAACAGGCTTCAGGTTATCTGCAGATGATTGGCCAGCTGTCACAGTGGCTGGTACAGCTCACCGGTTACGATGCGCTCTGCATGCAGCCAAACTCCGGTGCGCAGGGTGAATATGCTGGTCTGCTGGCGATTCGTCGTTATCACGAGAGTCGCAACGAAGGTGGACGTAATGTCTGCCTGATCCCAAGTTCTGCGCACGGTACTAACCCGGCTTCCGCACAGATGGCGGGCATGGCAGTGGTGGTGGTGGCCTGTGATAAACAAGGCAACATCGATCTCGGCGATCTGCGTGAGAAAGCCGCTCAGGTTGGCGATGAGCTGTCTTGCATCATGGTGACCTATCCTTCAACCCACGGCGTGTACGAAGAAACCATTCGTGAAGTGTGCCAGATCGTGCATCAGTATGGCGGTCAGGTTTACCTGGATGGCGCCAACATGAACGCCCAGGTGGGCATCACCACGCCAGGTTACATCGGCGCAGATGTCTCGCACCTTAACCTGCATAAAACCTTCTGCATTCCGCACGGCGGTGGCGGCCCAGGTATGGGACCGATTGGTGTGAAAGCGCATCTGGCTCCGTTTGTACCGGGTCACAGCGTGGTGCAAATTGATGATGTGCTGACGCAGCAAGGTGCGGTCTCTGCCGCACCATTCGGTAGTGCCTCGATTCTGCCAATCAGCTGGATGTATATCCGTATGATGGGCGCGGAAGGTCTGAAGCAGGCGAGTTCGGTAGCGATTCTGAATGCCAACTACATTGCCAGCCGTCTGCAATCGGCTTATCCAATCCTGTATGCAGGTCGCGATGGCCGTGTGGCGCACGAATGTATTCTCGATATTCGTCCGCTGAAAGAACAGACCGGTATCAGCGAGCTGGATATTGCCAAACGTCTGATCGATTACGGCTTCCACGCGCCAACCATGTCCTTCCCGGTGGCCGGAACACTGATGGTTGAGCCAACGGAATCAGAAAGCAAAATCGAGCTGGATCGCTTTATCGATGCAATGCTCTCCATCCGCATGGAGATCGACCGCGTCGCCGATGGCGAATGGCCCGCTGACGATAACCCGCTGGTAAATGCACCTCATACTCAGATGGAGATCGTTGGCGAGTGGGCGCATCCGTACACTCGCGAACTGGCGGTGTTCCCGGCAGGTAGCGCCAACAAATACTGGCCAACCGTGAAGCGTCTGGATGATGTGTTTGGTGACCGCAACGTGTTCTGCTCCTGTGTTCCAATGAGCGAATACCAATAATTTAGCCGTTATGCTCAGGGCCGCCGTTGTATTGGCGGCACTCATTCACCTCGCTCACGGCCTTATATGGGCTTGCGGGAAGGGTGGGGCCTGCTGCCTTGTGCAACTCAAATTATTTTGGCTAAACACATTTTGATCCCTAATCTAAGGGCCGAGAAATCGGCCCTTTTTCTATTTGGAGGCAACATGGATTTGGCATTAGTCACCGGCGGTAGCCGTGGCATTGGACGCGCAACAGCCTTGATGCTGGCGCAGGCGGGTTATCGTGTTGCAGTTAACTATCGTAAGCGCGCCACTGAAGCTCAGCAGGTCGTGACTGAGATCGAAGCACAGGGCGGCAGCGCCTTTGCCGTGCAGGCGGATATCGCCGATGAAGCTCAGGTCGTGCACATGTTCCAACAGCTTGATCAGCAGCCAGGCAACCTGCGCGTGCTGGTCAATAATGCCGGAATTTTGTTTACGCAGTGCCGCGTAGAAGATCTCGATGCGGAACGTATTCAGCGCGTGTTCGCCACCAACGTTACGGGCACCTTTATCTGCTGTCGTGAAGCGGTCAAGCGCATGGGCACCGCACACGGCGGGCAGGGCGGTTCGATCATCAATGTCTCCTCAGCGGCAGCGCGTCTCGGTGCGCCGGGCGAGTATGTTGATTACGCAGCGTCAAAAGGGGCCATGGATACGCTGACCAAAGGCTTATCGCTGGAAGTGGCGGCGCAGGGCATTCGCGTCAATAGCGTGCGTCCGGGCTTAATCTATACCGAGATGCACGCGGATGGGGGGGAACCAGGCAGAGTTGATCGTGTTGCCAGCTCACTGCCAATGCAGCGCGGGGGGCAGGCTGAAGAGATCGCCGCCGCGATTATCTGGCTGGCAAGTGATGCCGCTTCTTACGTCACCGGCACCTTTATTGATGCGGCAGGTGGCCGCTAATCTTCTGATTGACTATCCGACAGTGAGGCAGCGTGATCAACGGCGCTGCCATCGGCCATTTGTCACACGCCTGTCATAGAATTATTTTAGCGTACATGTGTACTCTGAAATTTTTCCCGGTTACCCTGATGTTGATAAAAAACACAGTTCTTAACCCTCTTTCCAGGATGTTAGCGCATGGCACAGAATCGTATACTTGCTCAGGGCTACTCGGTAGCCGAAGAGATCGCCAACAGCATTAGCCACGGAATTGGCTGCATATTCGGCATTGTTGGATTGGTGTTGCTGCTAACACAAGCGGTTGAAATGCGAGCCGACACCATTGCGATTACCAGCTACAGTCTGTATGGCGGCAGCATGATTTTACTGTTCCTCGCCTCAACGCTCTATCACGCCATTCCGCACCAAAAAGCGAAATATTGGCTGAAGAAATTTGACCACTGTGCGATCTATTTACTGATCGCGGGCACTTATACGCCTTTCCTGCTGGTGGGACTGAAATCACCGCTGGCGCGAGGGTTAATGGTGGTGATCTGGAGCCTGGCGCTGGCAGGCATCATCTTTAAACTGACGATTGCACACCGCTTTAAAGCGCTGTCTCTGTTCACCTATCTCAGCATGGGTTGGCTGTCGCTGGTGGTGATTTATCAGTTGGCGACCAGGCTGTCAGCCGGAGGTGTGTGGTTGCTGGCTGCGGGCGGGATTGTCTATTCGCTGGGGGTGATTTTCTATGTCTCACGGCGTATTCCATACAATCACGCCATCTGGCACGGCTTTGTGCTGGGTGGCAGCGTGTTGCACTTCTGCGCGATCTATTTTTATGTCGCCTGAGCTTACTGAGCGGTTGATATAAAAAGTGCCACCACCGGGTGTGACTTTCGACAAAGTCGCCATAAATGGCGACCTTACGGGGAAACATGCGGGGTTACTTAAGGTGCGCATTCATGCGCACCTGGAATGCAAATCAATCGACCAATGAATACGGCAGTGGCTGAATCGTCAGTTTCCCGCCTTCATCACCTTCCACGCGCAGCACACTGTCCGGCTCCAGGTCGTTGTTCATCACCACCTGCACCCACACGCTACCGTCATCCAGCTGCACACTGCTCAATACGGTGCCGGTACGACGCCATTTGTCGCCCATTTGCAGCTCCATCGATCCGTCAGCCTGCGGTACTTTGCTGGCGCTGCCCGCCAGCCAGTAAAGCGCACGCTTGTTGGCCCCGCGGAATTTAGCTCGCGCCACCATCTCCTGACCGGTGTAACAGCCTTTCTTAAAGCTAATCGCATCCAGTGCCTGCAGGTTGGTTGCCTGCGGAATCAACTGCGCGCTGGTGGCGGTTTCAATCACCGGAATGCCCGCTTCAATATCCAGCGCCAGCCACTGCGTGCTGTCATTGAACTGTGCAGCACCGGCTAACTTCTCTTTCAACGTTTCTGCCTGAGCCAGCGTGGTCACCAGCAGGAAACGTTCGGCGGGGTGTTCAAACCACAGCAGCGTGCTCTCGCCTTGTTGTACCACCGGTGTTTCTGCATCCGGCAGGGTGGCAAACACATCAGCCAGTGCCGTGCGTGCCTGAAAACCGGCCACACCCAGCAGCACTGCATCATCATCGGCAGCGATGGTGACTTTGGCGAACACCGCATATTTCTTCAGTTCGTTAAGTTGCTGCTCACGCAGATTGCGGAGGACGCTGTAGGCCTAACCTTCACCGCG
>NZ_DAMDQC010000142.1:0-11372 GCF_032082325.1 Pantoea sp. CTOTU50773
CCGCTGAACTTGTTCAAAGGAGGTGTCACCGCGACTCACAGCCTCCAACCCGGCGGCGAGCAGGGTTTTCATCCCGCCTTCATTGGCCAGTGAGATGATGTGCTCCAGCGGCATATCGGCAGAAATCGCGTTCTGTAACTTGTTACTCATCGGCAGCACCTCAAATAACGCCAGGCGTCCGTAATAGCCCGAGAAGCAGTGGTCACAGCCTGGGGCGCGCCATGTTTGTAAGGTGCCTGGCCAGATTTCGTGTGGCAGATGTGCAATGGCCTGCGCTGGCTGGCGGCAGTGCTCGCAGAGCCGTCGTACCAGACGCTGCGCGATGACTAACTGTAATGCCGGGCCGAGCAGGTAACCGGGAATATCCATCTGTCGCAGACGCGTGAGCGTTTCTGCCGTCGAATTGGTGTGCAATGTTGATAGCACCAGATGTCCGGTCTGCGCCGCTTTAACGGCAATGCTGGCCGTTTCGGCATCGCGGATTTCGCCCACCATAATCACATCCGGATCCTGTCGCAGCAGAGCCCGCAGTACACGGTTAAAATCGAGCCCGCTCCGCGGTTGGATTTGCGTCTGGTTAATGCCCTCTAATGGAATTTCAACGGGATCCTCTACACTGCAGACATTTTTATCCGGCACATTCAGAGCGCTTAATCCGCTGTAGAGGGTAAAGGTTTTACCGCTGCCGGTAGGCCCGGTGACCAGTATCAGTCCCTGAGGTTTAGCCAGCGCGTGCTTCAGTAACCGGAGTTGGGTAACCGGCATGCCGAGTTTATCCAATGCGATCGCGCTGTTTTCACTTTGCAGCAGTCTCACCACGGCTTTCTCACCGTGACTAATGGGTAAAGTAGAAAGGCGAAATGCGGCCTGTTGATCGTCAAGGTTCAGTGTGAATTGCCCATCTTGTGGCAAGCGACGCTCGGCGATATCCAGCCCGCCGAGGATTTTCAGTCTGGCAAGCACCGCAGCCGTAGGTGCATCTGGCAAATGTGACAGTTTGTGCAAGACGCCATCAATACGTAATCGGACGCGTAACCCCTGCTGCTGAGGTTCAAAATGCACGTCAGAAGCACGGCGTTGGATCGCCTGGCGCAAAATCTGTTCAACGGCATTAATCGCTGTTTCGGTAGCGGCCGGTTCGTGCAACGTCGCCGAGTCATCAGGGGTGTGCAGGAGTTGCTCCAGTCGTGCCGCTGGCCAGCACTCGACTTCCACTTTGCACTGACTGGCGAATTGCAGGGCTTCCAGCAGCAGCGGATCGGGCGTCTCGGCTACTGCGACGCGCAGTGATGTGGCGTCATGCTGAAGCATCACCGCCTGGTAACGTGCGCATAAGGTCTGGATCGGGGTATTGGGCTGTGCCATCAGTGAGTGTCCTTATCGGTGAAGCGGAACTGTTCAAGACAGCTGTCGCGCAGACTGGCATTGGTGCTGGTGCAACTGCGTTGCCAGTCCAGCGTGCCTTCCGTGGTGTTCCAGATAGGTGTCATTTCTACACTCAACCCGGTAAGACTCTCCTGACCCGTTAAGGTGATGGCGCCATTCACGACGGTTAGCGAGGCCACATAGCGTGAACCTTTGGCAGCAGGAATGCCGCCTGCACCCGCCTGGCACTGAGTGGGGCCGCCACGTTCAATCGCGCAGAGTTCCACGGCGGTTTTATAAGGCACCATGGTTTGCAGCATGTCAGTCAGCGCGGCGCGTTGTAGATAATTTTGGTAGCTGGGCAGGCCAATAGCACTAAGAATGGCCACAATGCCAATCACTATCATCAATTCGATGAGGGTAAAACCTTGTTGTCTATCCATTATTCAGCTCCTTGTTGTGGAGCGGCTAAGGTAGAAAACGGCGTCTGAAAGCGATAGTGAGACGGTTTAACGCTGGAAGGCAGGATGTAAAGAATCGCCGCGTTTGCAGAAGAAGTATCAATAAACAGGAAGGCGACTCACAAACCGCCGCGCAATTGCGGCGGTAAGAGGGAGGATTTAGTTGTCGCGAAAGCGCATGGAGAGATCCATGGCGCGCAAGTGCTTGGTCAATGCCCCCACGGACACGAAGTCGACGCCGGTTTTGGCAATTTGCGGCAGCGTGGCTTCCGTGACGTTACCGGAGACTTCCAGCAGGGCACGTTTGTCGGTGAGAAGGACGGCTTCATGCATCATCTCGAAGCTAAAGTTATCTAGCATGATAATGTCGGCACCGGCATCAATCGCATCCTGCAGTTCCTGCAGGCTCTCTACCTCTACTTCAACCGGTACATCGGGAGCCAGCCACAGCGCTTTCTCAACGGCATTGCGTACCGAACCGCTGGCAATAATATGGTTTTCTTTAATCAGGAAGGCATCGGAAAGACCAAGCCGATGGTTACTGCCGCCGCCACACAATACGGCATATTTCAGCGCTGTACGCAGACCTGGCAAGGTTTTGCGTGTATCCAGCAATTGCGTTTCGCTGCCAACGAGCAACTCGACATAATGACTGACTTCTGTGGCCACCCCGGAAAGCGTTTGGACGAAATTTAATGCAGTTCGTTCAGCGGTTAACAGCAGCCGGGCCGGACCTTTTAACTCGAATAGCAGCTGGTCAGCTGCGACGTTTTGGCCATCTTCGACATGCCAGACAATCGTGACTTTATTGCCAAGCTGGATAAACACTTCCTGCACCCAGCGTTTACCACAAAAAACACCGGCTTCACGCGTGATGATCTGTGCTTCGGCCTGTTTATCTTCCGGTAAGAGCAGGGCGGTGATGTCACGGTCAGCATCCACCTCACCACCCAAATCCTCCCGAAGTGCGCGCGCAACGGCTTCGGGGATGTCCTGCTCAATACGCTTAATCAGTTCCTGACGACGATGATCGGGATCGTAACGACGCGATGCCATGCTTATGCCACTCCATTAATCGGATTTAACTGCGCTCACCTTAGCCTGATTTATAGCCTATTGCCAGTCGTGATAGCTGAAATGTTTAGTATCCTTAACACTGTTCGCCATTCACATTAAGTCACAAGCCGAAAAGGGGAAACATGTTATTCTCAGCCTGATTTAGCCTGGGATTTAGAACATGAAACTGGAAGATGGCTGGATTACCAGCGCGCGCAAAGTGCCCTCGCCGCACTTTAACCAACGACCGGAAAATGAAATTCCCTCGTTGCTGATTATTCATAATATCAGTTTGCCGCCGGGGGAATTTGGTGGCCCGTGGATTGATCAACTGTTTACCGGGACCTTGCCGCCGGATGCTCACCCCTATTTTGCCGATATCGCGCAGCTGCGCGTGGCGGCGCACTGCCTGATTCGTCGTGATGGTGAGTTGGTGCAGTATGTTTCGTTTGATCAGCGTGCATGGCATGCCGGTGTGTCGCAATTTGCCGGGCGAGAAAACTGTAATGATTTCTCGATGGGCATTGAGCTGGAAGGCACGGATACGTTGCCTTATACCGACGCGCAGTATAAGACCTTAAAAAAGGTCACGGCCTTGTTGCTTAAGCACTATCCGCTGACGCTGGAACGCATTACCGGACACAGCGATATCGCGCCACAGCGCAAAACCGATCCAGGCCCCGCATTTGACTGGATACGCTATAAAGAGTCTATCAGGCAGGAGAATCCCTGAAACAGCAGGAGCAGGTATGACGTTGTTTAGCTTGTTATTAGTGTTAGGTTGGGAACGCCTGTTTAAATTGGGTGAGCATTGGCAGCTGGATCATCGTCTGGAGCCGCTGTTTCGCGGACGCCAGCGATTTTCACTGCTGCGCACGTTGGTGATGACCCTCATCGCGATGCTGATCGTCTGGCTGTTGGTGTGGAGTCTGAAAGGCATTCTGTTTGGCGTGGCACAACTGGCATTCTGGATTGTGGTGGGCTTGCTGTGTATCGGCGCAGGTTCGGTGCGTCTACACTATCATCGCTACCTGAAAGCCGCCAGCCACGATGATGAAGCGGCGCATCAGGCCATGGCAGCGGAACTGACACTGATTCATGGTGTACCCGTTGAGTGCAGTGAGCGTGAGTTTTTACGTGAGCTACAAAATGCACTGATTTGGATTAACTTCCGCTTTTACCTCGCGCCACTGTTCTGGTTTGTGGTCGGTGGCCCTTACGGACCGGTGCTGCTGGTGGGTTATGCCTTCTTGCGTGCCTGGCAAAGTTGGCTGGCAAAACACCATTCTCCACTGGAGCGCGCGCAGTCAGGTGTAGACAGCATACTGCACGTGCTGGACTGGATCCCGGTGCGACTGGCAGGTGTGGCTTATGCGCTGTTAGGCCACGGTGAGCGGGCATTGCCTGCGTGGTTTGCCTCGCTAAGCGATCGGCATCGTTCGCAATATCAGGTGCTGACCAGTCTGGCGCAATTCTCGCTGGCGCGCGATCCGCATATGGATAAAGTGGAAACGCCACGGGTGGCCGTGGCGCTGGCGAAGCGGATATCGTTAGTGCTGGTGGTTGTGGTCGCGTTGCTGACCATTTACGGCACGCTGGTGTGATCGGCAGGCGGTACACCGAAATCTGGTGTGCCGTCTTCGCGCCATTCAATGTACTTCAGGCGCGTATGGCGATTCGGATCCCATAATGGATCGCCTTCAATTTCGGTGTAATTCCGCGCGTGATACACCAGCACGTCCCTGCCGTTTTCGTCCCGCGTAAAGCTGTTATGCCCCGGCCCATACTGCTGATTTTCCCAGCTGGTGGTGAAGACTGGACGCGCAGATTTCTGCCAGGCAGTGCTGTCGAGCGGATCGGCCATCATGTCGATGCTGAGCATTCCCAGGCAGTAATTCTCATCAGTTGCGCTGGCGGAATAGGTGACAAACAGCCGATCGCCGTGATGAATAACTGCTGGGCCCTCATTGACGCTAAAGCCTGCGCACTCCCACTCATACTCCGGCCGGCTGAGCATCACCGGTGCGCTTTTCAGCGTCCAGGGATTAAGCAATTCCGCGAGATAGAGATTGGAATTACCCGGAATAGCGGGATCCTTCTGTGCCCACAGATACCAGTTTTTGCCCTGATGCACGAAATG
Source organism: Pantoea sp. CTOTU50773 (assembly GCF_032082325.1). Classification (NCBI taxonomy): domain Bacteria; kingdom Pseudomonadati; phylum Pseudomonadota; class Gammaproteobacteria; order Enterobacterales; family Erwiniaceae; genus Pantoea; species Pantoea sp. CTOTU50773. Next base: position 5,023 of record NZ_DAMDQC010000142.1, read on the forward strand.
CGTCGCATCAAGCGAGAAAGAGTCGATTGGGGTAAACACTCGGCGAACAGGTTGCCAGTGGCCGGAAAGCGGATTGCTGTCATCACACACCAGCGCATACATGCGATGCTGAAACAGGCCATCTTTGATGTCGCGTGTTGGCGCAGCAGCAAAGTAAATCACCCATTGTCCATTGATATGGTGCAGTTCCGGCGCCCAAATTAACGCACTATACGGCCCGGTATCAGGCTTGCGCCACACCGTAATCGCCTCCTTCTCAATCAGTCCATTCAGTGTGTCAGCGTAGCGGATTTCGAGTCGATCATATTCCGGCACCGATGCCACGAAGTAGTAGCCTTCGCCATGACGCAGGATAAATGGATCGGCGCGTTGGGTAATAAAGGGATTTGGCCAGCTCATTTGATCTCTCCAGGTTGCGGGGTGACAGTCAGGGAGGCAGGGGATAATTCACGTGCATTGGCACGGCGTAGCGCAAGATCATCCTGAATGATGCGCATGAGTTTGCGATCCACCTTCAGCAAGCGCACTACACCGGCGGTGATCAGATAGCCAACACCGGGAATCACGGTAAACAGCAGCATGATGCCGTTGATGGCGTTGGGAGCCTGCTGCTTTGCACCCGCGTCATAGCCATAAATAGACAGCAGGAAACCAACCATCGCACCGGCCACCGCCAGACCCACTTTGAGGAAGAACAGGTTACCGGAGAAGCTCATGCCGGTGATGCGTTTTCCCGTTTTCCATTCACCATAATCATCGACATCCGCCATCAGCGACCAATGCAGCGGTGACGGGATTTGATGCAGGATATTCAGCAGGAAGTAGGCGACGACAACCGCCACAGTCGCATGAGGATCAATCCAATAGAAACCGCACGAGAAGAGTGCCAGCGCGATATTGGTCCAGAAAAACACCTTCAACTTGCACCAGCGGTCGGTGAGGATTTTTGCCAGCGTACTGCCGAACATCATGCCAATCACACCCAGGCTAATAAACAGCGTGGCAAAATGCGTGGATTGCCCCATTACCCAGGTAACGTAATACATGGTGGCGGCCATGCGGATAAAGCCAGGACAAACATTGCAGAAGGTGAGCAGGAGAATGCGCACCCATTGATCGTTCTTCCAGACGTCACGCAGATCTTTCTTCAAATCATCATTACTGGGCGCGGCTGGACGGATACGTTCGCGAACCGTGGCAAAACAGAACAGGAACATCGCCAGGCCAATCAGTGCCAGCACGCTCATCGCCATTTGGTATCCGCGTGCTTTGTTGTCACCGCCAAACCACTCGGCCATCGGCAGCAGAGAGAGCGACAGGATCAGTGTCGCCACGCCCACCATCACAAAGCGGTAAGATTGGCAGAAGACGCGTTCACCGGGATCGTTGGTGATCACACCGCCCAACGAGCAGTAAGGAATATTGATGGCGGTGTAGGTGAGCGACATCAAGAAGTAGGTGACAAAGGCCCAGATAACTTTGTTGTCATAGCTCCAGTCTGGCGTGGTGAACATCAGCACGCTGAACAGCACATAGGGGACGGAAACCCACAGTAGCCACGGGCGAAAACGCCCCCAGCGGCTTTGGGTACGATCGGCGATGGCGCCCATAATGGGATCGGTGACGGCATCCAGCACGCGAACAGAAAGTAGCAGTGTACCGACCAGCGCGGGTGCGAGGCCAAACACATCGGTGTAGAAATAGTTAAGGAAAAGCATGATCGCACCGCCGATCATATTACATCCGGCATCGCCCATGCCATATCCCAGTTTCTCTCTGAATGAGAGCGCTGCGCCTTCCATTGTTCGTCTCCCGCGAAAAGGTGAGACGAAATTATCAGCGTTAAATCAGTAACCTGCTGGGGAACAATTGGTCACGTAGATGGACAAAACAGGTGGGCGCAGAAAAGTGTGAGGCAGATCAGGAATGTTGCCCGGCGCTGACGCGCCGGGCAAGAGCATACATTAGGCTTCTTGCACTTTATTTTTGATGGTGTAACCCACTGCCAGGATAATGATCCAGACAGGAATCAGCCACACAGAAATCGCCATACCCGGCGTCATCGCCATGATGACCAGTACGGCCGCCATGAACGCGAGGCAGAGCCAGTTACCAAACGGATAGAGCACGGCTTTAAAGCGCGTGGTCACACCCTGCTGGTCTTTCTTCTTACGGAATTTCATGTGCGCGAGGCTGATCATCGCCCAGTTGATCACCAGCGCAGAGACCACCAGTGACATCAGCAGGCCAAAGGCTTCGCCCGGCATCAGGTAGTTGATCAGGACGCACAGCGCTGTGGCTACTGCAGAGACCAAAATGGTTGCCACTGGCACGCCGCGTTTATCAACATTGAGCAGCGCTTTAGGTGCATTACCCTGCTGCGCTAAGCCGAACAGCATACGGCTGTTGCAATACACGCAGCTGTTGTAGACCGACAGCGCCGCCGTCAGGATCACCACATTCAACGCGTTGGCGACAAAGGCATCACCCAATTCGTGGAAGATCAACACAAACGGGCTGGTCTCTTCGGTGACGCGCGTCCATGGCAGCAATGACAGTAACACTGCCAGTGAACCAATATAGAAAATCAGGATACGCCACAGTACCTGGTTAGTGGCTTTCGGGATGCTCTCTTGCGGATTGTCAGCCTCAGCCGCCGTGATACCCACCAGCTCAAGACCACCAAACGAGAACATAATGATCGCCATCATCATCACCAGGCCGGTCATACCGTGTGGCAGGAATCCACCCTGGCTCCACAGGTTAGTGACGCTGGCCTGCGGACCGGCGTTGCCGCTGAACAGCAGCCAGCCGCCGAACAGGATCATGCCGATAACCGCGACGACTTTGATGATCGCGAACCAGAATTCCATTTCCCCAAACACTTTTACGTTGGTCAGGTTAATGGCGTTGATGACGACGAAGAAGATCGCCGCACTGGCCCAGGTCGGGAATTCGGGATACCAGAATTGGATGTATTTACCGACGGCACTCAGTTCAGCCATGGCAACCAGGACATACAGCACCCAGTAGTTCCAGCCAGAGGCGAAACCGGCAAAGTTGCCCCAGTACTTATAGGCGAAGTGGCTGAAGCTGCCGGCAACCGGCTCTTCCACGACCATTTCACCTAACTGGCGCATAATCAGAAAGGCAATAAATCCTGCAATCGCATAACCGAGAATCACGGCCGGACCGGCCGATTTAATTACTGATGCGCTACCCAGAAACAGGCCAGTACCCACGGCACCGCCCAGCGCAATCAGCTGAATATGGCGATTTTTCAGGCCGCGGTGCAGCGATTCGCCATGCTGTTGTTCCATACAAACCTCGTGATGTTGTTATTGTGCACCTGCAGTGCGCGCACTGTAAGGCTGTTTTACGCAATGTATTCTTTTCTTTACGGTATTTGGCGTGCTGTGTGCATGCTGAAACTACCATGGCGACCAGAATAGTGATAAGCGCGCCGCTTTGCACCTGCTTTTGCTTTTTGTGCTGAGAGATGGCTGAAAAAGCAGCACTATCCACTGGGTGTCGCTCGCGCTATTTCTGACATGAAAAATCAATAAACACGAATAGCTTTCCCTTATGGTTGCCTGTAAGGCTTAGGGCTAACTCAGTGTAAGGTTTGGTAAAAGTGAAATCTGTTAACAATTCACTTACGGAGCAAATATATGCCTTTATCACGGTAAGTTAGCGCGCTGTAACAGCGATATACCCCGGAAGTGTGATGCCTGCCATATAGACACAAGGTGAATACTTTGTTACTTTACGGGCACCATTTTTCAATTGGTATTACCAATTTACTCCGGACGTTTTCACAATAAGAAGGGAAGATGGCTTACAGTAAAATTCGCCAACCCAAGCTCTCCGATGCGATCGAGCAACAGTTGGAGTCTCTCATTATGGAAGGGACGCTCCAGCCAGGTGAAAAGCTTCTCCCCGAGCGCGAACTGGCGAAACAGTTTGATGTCTCACGTCCATCCCTGCGCGAAGCGATTCAGAGCCTGGAAGCCAAAGGCCTGCTGCTACGCCGTCAGGGCGGTGGTACCTTCGTGCAAACAAATCTCTGGCAAAGCATGAGCGATCCCTTAGTCAGCCTGCTTGCCGAACATCCAGAATCCCAGTTTGACCTGCTGGAAACCCGTCACGCGCTGGAAGGTGTTGCTGCCTATTATGCGGCGCTACGTGGCACGGATGAAGACTTGCAGCGTATTCGCGACTGCCATGTTCACATCCAACAGGCGCAGGACAGCGGCGATCTGGATGCTGAAGCAGATGCAGTGATGAAGTATCAGATCGCTGTCACAGAAGCCGCCCATAATGTGGTGCTTTTACATTTGCTGCGTTCCATGGGCCCTATGCTGGAACAAAACGTCCGTCAGAATTTCGAATTGCTTTACGCTCGCCGGGAAATGCTGGCGAAAGTGAGCGGTCACCGCGCCAGTATTTTTGAGGCGATTGTGGCTCGTGAGCCAGAACAAGCACGCGAGGCATCCCATCGTCACCTGGCGTTTATTGAGGAAATCTTGCTGGACAGAAGTCGGGAGCAGAGCCGTCGTGAACGCTCCCTGCGTCGTTTACAGCAACGTAAGGAATAACGCACGGCAACGAACGTGCGGACATAAACGACGGGCCTGTCTTACTTGTGCTGTGAACCAGAAGCAAAGCACAAGCAGACAGGCTCCTGATAATTCAACGTATTAGACACAGATAAGGAACACACCCCATGTCAGAACGTTTACAGAATGACGTGGATCCGATCGAAACTCGTGACTGGCTACAGGCGATCGAATCGGTCATCCGTGAAGAAGGTGTTGAGCGCGCGCAGTATCTGCTTGATCAGGTATTGAACGCAGCACGCAAAGGTGGCGTGAAAGTGGCTGGCGGTGCGTCGGCTATCAGTAACTACATCAACTCTATTGCTGTTGAAGATGAACCGGACTATCCGGGCAACACCTCTCTTGAACGTCGTATCCGTTCCGCAATTCGCTGGAACGCCATTATGTCGGTCCTGCGTGCATCGAAGAAAGATCTGGAGCTGGGTGGTCACCTCTCATCTTTCCAGTCTTCTGCCACCATTTATGAAGTGTGCTTCAACCACTTCTTCCGTGCGCGCAGTGATAAAGACGGCGGCGATCTGGTTTACTTCCAGGGCCATATTTCTCCAGGCATCTACTCACGTGCTTTCCTTGAAGGCCGTCTGACTGAAGAACAGATGAATAACTTCCGTCAGGAAGTGCACGGTAAAGGTCTGTCTTCTTACCCGCACCCGAAACTGATGCCTGATTTCTGGCAGTTCCCAACCGTTTCTATGGGCCTCGGTCCATTGAACGCGATCTATCAGGCGAAGTTCCTGAAATATCTGGAACACCGTGGCCTGAAAGACACGTCTAACCAGACCGTTTACGCCTTCCTCGGTGATGGCGAGATGGATGAGCCAGAATCTAAAGGTGCAATCACCATCGCCACCCGTGAGAAGCTGGACAACCTGGTGTTCATCATTAACTGTAACCTGCAGCGCCTCGATGGCCCGGTTACCGGTAATGGCAAAATCATCAACGAGCTGGAAGGCATCTTTGCCGGTGCTGGCTGGAACGTGATTAAAGTGATCTGGGGCGCACGTTGGGATGAACTGCTGAAGCAGGACACCAGCGGCAAACTGATCCAGCTGATGAACGAAACCGTTGATGGTGACTACCAGACCTTCAAATCCCGTGATGGCGCCTACGTGCGTGAGCACTTCTTCGGTAAATACCCGGAGACCGCTGCACTGGTGAAAGACTGGTCAGACGAAGAGATCTTCGCCCTGAACCGTGGTGGTCACGATCCGAAGAAAATCTACGCGGCACTGAAAAAAGCGCAGGACACCAAAGGTCAGCCGACCCTGATCCTGGCACATACCATCAAAGGTTATGGTATGGGTGACACGGCGGAAGGTAAAAACATCGCGCACCAGGTGAAGAAGATGAACATGGATGGCGTTCGCTATATCCGTGATCGCTTCAACGTGCCGGTAGCAGACGATCAGATCGAAAACCTGCCGTACGTGACCTTCGAGAAAGGTTCTGACGAGTACAACTATCTGCACGGTCAGCGTGAGAAGCTGGGTGGCTACCTGCCAACCCGTCAGGCAGAGTTCAGCGAGAAGCTGGAAATGCCAACGCTGGAAGAGTTCAAACCGTTGCTGGAAGAGCAGAACAAAGAGATCTCGACCACCATCGCGTTTGTACGTGCCCTTAACGTGATGCTGAAGAACAAGTCGATCAAAGATCGTCTGGTGCCAATCCTTGCGGATGAAGCGCGTACCTTCGGTATGGAAGGTCTGTTCCGTCAGATCGGTATTTACAGCC
>NZ_DAMDQC010000143.1:0-4046 GCF_032082325.1 Pantoea sp. CTOTU50773
GGCGCGATGCTGACGCGCGAAGATCTGGCGCTGGTGATGGGCGTGGGTACCCATGGCACCACCTACGGCGGTAACCCGCTGGCGGGTGCCGTCGCCGGTAAAGTGATGGAGTTGATAAACCAACCCGATTTTATGGCGGGCGTGGCGCAGCGCCACCAGTGGTTTGTCGATGCTTTGCAGGAGATGAATCAGCGCCTGCCGATTTTTAAAGAAGTTCGTGGTCTTGGGCTGTTGATTGGAGCCGTGCTGAATGAAGATTTTGCCGGGAAAGCGAAGCAATTCAACCTGGCGGCGGCTGAAGAAGGTGTCATGGTGCTGATTGCCGGTGCTAACGTGGTGCGTTTCGCGCCAGCGCTGAATATCAGCGAAGCGGAAGTGAAAGAGGGACTGGCGCGCTTTGAACGTGCCTGCGCTCGTGTGCTCACAGGAGCTGCATCATGATGGTGATTCGCCCCGTCGAACGTGACGACCTTGCGCAGTTGCTGTCGCTGGCGGGCAAAACCGGGGGCGGCTTAACTTCGCTGCCCGCCGATAGCGATACACTGAAAGCGCGAATCGAGCGTTCTCTGCTCACCTGGCAGGGCGCGTTATCGCGTGCTGAACAAGGCTATGTATTTGTGCTGGCCGACAGCGAAGACAACCGTGCTGTCGGTATCTGTGCCATTGAGGTGGCCGTAGGTCTGCAAGACCCGTGGTACAACTTCCGTGTGGGCACCCAGGTGCACGCTTCGAAAGAGTTAAACGTTTATGCCAGCTTGCCAACACTGTCGTTAAGTAACGATCACACCGGCAGCAGCGAGCTGTGCACCCTGTTCCTCGATCCCGATTATCGTGATGGCAAAAATGGCCATCTGCTGTCGAAATCCCGTTTCCTGTTTATGGCTAATTTCCGCGACCGCTTTATGAAGCATGTGGTGGCAGAGATGCGCGGTGTCAGTGATGACAGCGGTCATTCCCCGTTCTGGGACAGCGTCGGTAGCCGTTTCTTCTCCATGGAGTTTCGTGAGGCCGATTTCCTCAGCGGCACCGGGCAGAAAGCCTTTATTGCCGAGCTGATGCCAAAGCATCCGCTGTATATCCACTATCTCAGCGAAGCGGCGCAGAAGGTGATTGGTGAAGTGCATCCGAAAACGGCCCCCGCGCGCGCCGTGCTGGAAGCCGAAGGGTTTCGTTATCTCAATTACGTCGACATCTTCGACGGCGGCCCAACGCTGGAGTGCGAGATTGATCGCATTCGCGCCATTCGTAAAAGCCATTTGCTTCAGGCCGAAGCCGGGGAAGCGGACGAAAGCTGGCCGCTGTGTCTGGTCGCCAACGGTGATTACCAGCATTTCCGTGTGGCGCTGCTGCCTGTCGATATGGCGAGCGGAAAAGTCCGCATCAATGAACATCAGCGCACGGCGTTGCGCTGCGATTATGGCGATGCATTGCGTGTGGTCACGCTGTGCCGCGAGGAGAAAAAAGCATGACGCACTTCATTAATGGTCAATGGCTGACAGGCGGCGCGGAAGCGTTAACCAAACAAAACCCGGTGAACGGTGAAACATTGTGGCAGGGTCGGGCAGCGACAGGTGCGCAAGTGGCGGCGGCTTGTGAAGCGGCACGCGCGGCCTTTCCCGCGTGGGCACGCAAGCCGTTGGCGGAGCGTCAGGCGGTAGTGGAAGCCTTCGCCGCATTACTCGAGAGCCACAAAACTGCACTGGCAGAGACCATCGCCAAAGAAACCGGTAAGCCGCGCTGGGAAACCCTGACCGAAGTGCAGGCAATGATCAACAAAATCGCCATCTCGGTGAAAGCCTACCACACGCGTACCGGAGAACAGGCCGACGGCGAAAGTTCGCTACGCCATCGCCCGCATGGCGTGCTTGCCGTGTTTGGTCCTTACAATTTCCCTGGTCATCTGCCGAACGGTCATATCGTTCCTGCGCTGTTGGCGGGTAACTGTGTGGTATTTAAGCCAAGTGAACTCACGCCGATGACAGCGGAAAAAACCGTTGAACTGTGGGAGCAGGCGGGACTGCCAGCGGGCGTGATAGCGCTGTTGCAGGGCGCGCGCGAAACCGGGCAGACACTGGCGCATGAGCCACAAATCGATGGTCTGCTGTTTACCGGCAGCGCCGCAACAGGCTATCACCTGCATCGCCAGTTTGCCGGTCAGCCTGAGAAAATGCTGGCGCTGGAGATGGGGGGTAACAATGCGCTGATTGTTGAAGATCCTTCAGACCTTGATGGTGCAGTACACATCGCGATTCAGTCTGCCTTTATTACCGCCGGGCAGCGCTGCACCTGTGCACGTCGTCTGCTGGTGAAAAGCGGAGCAGCAGGCGATGCCTTCCTGCAGCGTTTGGTGGAAGTGGCCGGACGTCTGCAACCTGGTGCATGGAATGCTGAACCGCAACCCTTTATGGGCAGCGTGATTTCACCTGCCGCCGCCGGACATATTTACGCAGCCTGGCAGCAGCGTATCGATCTGGGCGGTAAGGTGTTGCTAGCGATGCACTGGCCGGATCGCGACAGCGCCATTATCACTCCAGGCATCATTGAGATGACCGACGTGGCGAAACTGCCTGACGAAGAGGTGTTTGGTCCGCTGCTGCAGGTGATCCGTTACGACGAGTATGATCAGGCAATTCGTATCGCTAACCAGACGCGTTACGGTTTGTCCTGCGGCTTGATCTCTCCGCAGCGTGCGCAGTTCGATCAGCTGCTGCTGGAAGCGCGTGCCGGCATTGTTAACTGGAACAAACCGTTAACCGGTGCCGCCAGTTCAGCGCCGTTTGGCGGTGTGGGTGCGTCCGGTAACCATCGCGCCAGTGCCTGGTATGCTGCGGATTACTGCGCGTGGCCGATGGCATCTTTAGAGAGCCCAAGCCTGGCCTTACCGGGCAGCTTATCGCCGGGACTCGATTTCTCCGCGGAAGGAGCTGAATAATGAAAGCGTTTGAAGCCAATTTTGATGGACTGGTCGGCCTGACGCACCATTACGCCGGGCTCTCTTTCGGTAATGAAGCGTCGACGCGCAATCAGCTGCAGCCTTCAAACCCGCGCCTGGCCGCAAAGCAGGGCCTGTTGAAAATGAAGGCGCTGGCGGACATGGGCTACGTGCAAGGGGTGATCCCGCCGCATGAACGGCCGAATATCCCGCTACTGCGCCAGCTCGGTTTTGCTGGCACGGACGAACAGGTACTGGCGAAAGCGGCTCAGCAGGCGCCGCAGCTGTTGTCCGCGGCCAGTTCTGCCTCGGCAATGTGGGTGGCCAATGCCGCCACTGTATCGCCTTCGGCTGATAGCGCCGATGGCCGCGTGCACTTCACCGTGGCTAACCTCAACAATAAATTCCACCGTGCCATCGAAGCGCCGGAAACCGCCGACTTGCTGCGCGCCATTTTCCGCGATCCGCAACATTTCAGCGTGCATGATGCTTTGCCGCAGGTGGCGCTGTTTGGCGATGAAGGTGCTGCCAACCATAACCGCTTTGGTGCGGACTACGGCGATGCGGGTGTTCAGCTGTTTGTTTATGGTCGTGATGGTCAACAGCAGGGTGCTGCACCGGCACGCTATCCGGCACGTCAGACGCGGGAAGCCAGTGCCGCGGTGGCGCGCCTGCATCAGCTCGACGACGATCGCACGCTGTTTGCTCAGCAAAACCCGCTGGTGATCGATCAGGGCGTATTCCACAACGATGTCATCGCCGTCAGCAACCAGCAGGTGCTGTTCTGCCATGAAGAGGCGTTTGTCGATCAGCCGGCGTTATTACAACAGCTGGCTGCGCGGGTGCCCGGTTTCCAGCCGATTGTGGCGCCGCGCGATAAAGTGTCAGTAGCCGACGCGGTGAATACCTATCTGTTTAACAGCCAACTGTTGCAGCATCCTGAAGGTGGCATGCGACTGGTGCTGCCAGAAGAGTCACGCCAGCACGCCGGCGTATGGCGCTATTTGACCGGGCTGGTGGAGAGCGGCGGGCCAATTCGCGCACTCACGGTGTTCGATCCCCCTGAGAGCATGTGTAACGGCGGCGGACCAGCCTGTCCGCGTTTGCGCGGGGT
>NZ_DAMDQC010000143.1:4056-11188 GCF_032082325.1 Pantoea sp. CTOTU50773
ATCCAGCGGTATTGATGAATGATCGCCTGTTCAACACCCTGAACAGCTGGGTGGATCGCCACTACCGCGATCGCCTCACGCAAGCCGATTTGGCCGATCCGCAATTACTGCGTGAAGGACGCACCGCGCTGGATGAGCTGACACAGCTGCTAGACTTAGGCAGTGTCTACGCATTTCAGCGTTAACCTCAGAGGGTAAGTGAAGCTTCTGAGTTGAAAAGGAGTGTACATGCAGGATTTTCTACAACAAACCCTGTCAGGTAAGCCGCCGCAGCAGCGGCAGGGCAGCAATGCCCATTTACAGTGGCAGTGGCATGATGAGGGCATTCTATCCCTGACCCCCCATGCACCGACGCATCAGGCGCTGGTACTGTCAGCGGGCGTCCACGGCAACGAAACGGCCCCGGTTGAGATTCTTAACCTGTTGCTGACGCCACTGCTACGCGGAGAACAACCGTTAGCGGTGCGCTTGCTGGTGATATTAGGCAATCCAGAGGCGCTGCGCAGCGGCAAACGCTATCAGCAATATGATATTAACCGTTTGTTCGGAGGGCGCTGGCAGAAGGTTCCCGACCTACCTGAAGCGCAGCGTACGCTGCAACTGGAGCAAGCGCTTGAGCGATTTTGGCGCGAGTGTCGCGATCATGAAGTGCGCTGGCATCTGGATCTGCATACCGCGATTCGTGGCTCGTACCATGCGCGTTTCGGCGTGATGCCGCTGAATCCTCAGCCGTGGCCGCAGGATTTCCTGCACTGGCTGGCGGCGGCTGAGCTGGAGGCGCTGGTGTTTCATCGTTCCCCAGGTGGCACTTTTACCCATTACAGCTGTGAACATCACGATGCGGCCAGCTGCACGCTGGAGCTGGGTAAAGCGCTGCCGTTTGGTGAAAATGATCTTAGCCAGTTCGCGGCGGTACAGCTGGCGCTGGCGGCATTGTTGTACGGTGAGTCACTGCCAGAAGTGCGGGAACAGCCGCGACACTATCGTGTGGCACAGCAAATTACCCGTCACGGCGACGCGTTTGTGCTGCACATGGGGCCAGAGACCCTGAACTTCACCGCTTTCCCGCAGGGCACGTTGCTGGCAGAAGAGGGCGAGACGCGCTATTACGTGCAACAGGCGCGCGAATATGTGCTGTTTCCCAATCCGAATGTTGCCGCAGGATTGCGTGCAGGCTTGATGCTGGTGGAAGAAAACGAGCAAACGCAGGCACTGACGTTATAAAAAAGGTGGGTGAAGAAAATTCACCCATTTTTCCCTTCCGCAAATCCGACAATACCGTTACACTCCTCCTTAATTCCTGCGCATTTCCGTTTGATTGTCATACTCTTTTGCAATTCCTCACGCATTTCTTCTCTTTCTCTCCATGATTGCCTGATTACTGTCTTTTATGCTTTCAGGGCTTTACTCAGACTCTGAGTAGTTGACGTTTGGCGTCGTATGCTTGTTTCCGAAGACGCGACACACCTTGTCGTCATGAAACTGAATAGTAAGGACAAATATTATGCGTAAACTCACTTCCCTGTTCCTGGCTACTGCAATGGCTCTTGGTGCTGCCAACATCGTCCACGCTGCAGCGGACAATCTGACACCACCGCCAGCAGGTAGCGAAAAACCGATGCACAAGCCGCCAATGCATCATCACGGTATGGAGATGATGTTCAAAGGCCTGAATTTAACGGATGCGCAGAAAGCGCAGATCAAGACCATCATGCGTGACAGCCATAAAGAGATGAAACGTCCATCTCTGGAAGAGCGTCGTGCCAACCACAGCATCATCGCTTCAGATACTTTCGATAAAGCGAAAGCCGAAGCGCAGGCTGAGAAAATGACCGCCAACGCGAAAGATCGTGCGGTGAGCATGATGGAAACACAGAACAAGATTTACAACGTGCTGACGCCTGAGCAGAAAAAACAGTACAACGCCAACTTTGAGAAACGTCTGACAGAGAAAGGCCCGCATGACGGTAAAATGCCGCCACCGCCGGCTGATGGTGAATAAGCCGTTTAGCTAATCGGTTTGAGACCGCCGACGTTGTCCACTGCATCTGATGCTTTGGGCAGCGTCGGCGGTTTTGTTTTAGAGTTCTATCAGCGGGAAAACCCCGGACAGTAGCGGGCGGCACAAAATTTTATAGCCGTCATGATCAAAACCCTGGCGTGCGCGCTGCAGTTGGCGAGCCTCTGCTTCGGTAGCGACCGAACCGAGCCAGAACCAGTGATCGATGACGTGAATCTGCGTCATCTCCGTGCCCACTTCCACCATGCCAACCGGGCCTTGCCACGGCCAGCACACCACGCGCATCTGTTCCAATGCCTCACGTAACCGTTGCTGATGGGCTTCAATGGATTCGTTGCCGCAACACGCCCCAGCGCAGCGTTTTAGTGCGGCGCGAAAACAGCCGCGTCCCGGCGTTAAACGCTCCAACCCCAACAATCCATGACACAGGCGCTGTTCATCGGCGATCGTCTTGAGTTTTTCCATGGCTCCAAAGCGACTGCGAAATAAGCCGTAGAGATTCGGTGAGCACGAGAAGTCGAGATCTTTGGCGTACACCACCTGCGGAGGGCCATCGCCAAGCTGCAATGAACAGAGCTGACGATTTTTGCGCAGGCGCTTATTAAACAGCGGCTGTTGCGTTTTGATCATCTGCGCTTCCAGCAGTTGCGCGCCAAGATCGCCCGCGGTAGGGATCCAGGTGACGCGTCGCGCCTGGCGCAACATGTTGGCTTCGTCCGGGGTGCGAAAATGCGACATCACCCGACTGCGCAGGTTGACGCTTTTGCCGATATATAACGGCAGGTTAGCGCTGTCACCGTGAAAGGTGTAAACGCCAGGCTGATTGGGCAAACCTTCCAGCCATTGGCGTAAATGTTCGGGATATTGATAAATCGCGGCCGCATCAAATTCGAGGCGGTGGCTGGCTGCACGTCTGACCAAAACACACTCCGATTACTGGTTGTCTGTCCAGTATATCAGCGTGATGCTTTTCTCGCCAGTCAGCGGCAGGAGGAGGGCGTTTCCCGCGACAGCGGCGGGAAACGTAGAGCGGTTACTTTTTCCAGAAGTCGTCGAACACGGTGATCGGCGGACGACGCTTGTGTTCGGTTTTCAGATACCAGCCTTCAATGATCTTCGCGGCGGCGGCATCGATGGTTTTGCCTTCCAGATAAGCGTCAATCTGTTGATAGGTGACGCCGAGTGCCACTTCGTCCTGCAAGCCAGGACGATCGTCTTCCAGATCGGCAGTAGGATGCTTCAGATACAAGTGTTCCGGGCAGCCGAGGGTTTTTAACAGCTGTTTTCCCTGACCTTTGTGCAGGCGGAAAATCGGGTTGATATCGCTGCCGCCGTCACCGTATTTGGTGAAGAAACCGGTCACGGCTTCGGCCGCATGGTCGGTGCCCACCACCACGCCTTTGGTCATGCCGGCGATGCTGTATTGTGCCTTCATACGCTCACGCGCTTTTTCGTTGCCGCGCACGAAATCTGAAACCACGATGCCCGCCTCTTTCAACGCGCGCTCGCTGGAGAGAATCGCTTCCTTGATATTCACGACCAAGGTGCGATCCGGCTGGATAAATGCCAGCGCATCCTGACAATCCTGCTCATCGGCCTGCACGCCATACGGCAGACGTACCGCAATAAAGGTGTAATCTTTGTCGCCGGTCTCTTCACGTAACTCGCGAATGGCGGTTTGTGACAAGATGCCGGTTAGCGTGGAGTCCTGTCCGCCGCTGATGCCGAGCACCAGGGTTTTCAGGAATGGATTGGCTTTCAGGTAGGATTTCAGAAAATCGACGCTGACGCGGACTTCCTGTTGCGGATCGATAACGGGTTTAACACCCAACGCTTCAATGATTTCCTGCTGCAGTGACATGAACCTCTCCTCAAGTCAGTAGCCTGACGGCACAATACGAATCATCTGCTAAAGCTAACGCCTCCGCTGGCAAACAACAAGCCGCATGGCTTGTTGTCGCACTTATTTGCAGGCTTTTCAGGCGCTTTTCGGTTTTTGCGCCAACAGGATGAACATCAAAATTGCCAGCATAAAGCAGCCAAAGATAGTGCCCGTCATGCTCAATACTGAGGTGCCGCCCAAACCGGTTACGGGCACGCTAATGGCACCTAAGGTGAACATGGTGACGCCAATCACCGCCGAGGCGCTGCCTGCACGGTGTCCCTGACTTTGCATCGCCAATGACGAAGCCGTGGTGGCAATCACACCGTTACTGGCGATGGTGAAGAACAGTGCCAGCAGAATGATTGGCAATGGTGCACCGGTCAGGCCAGCTAATAGCAAGCAACCTGACGCCACGAATGCCAGCGTCAGTCCACCTTTCAGCACGCGATATTCACCCCACAGCGGGCACAAGCGTGCACTGGTTTGAGATGCAATAATCAGGCCGAAGCCATTGGCGGCGAAGCAGAAGCTAAACGCCTGCGGCGACAGGCCATAGATTTGCTGTAATACAAACGGGGAAGCGCCAATGTAGGCAAACATGCCGGACATCATAAAGCCCTGCGTCAGGCAGAAGCCCATGAAGGGACGATGAGTGATCACCTGGCCGAGTGCTGCCCAGGCGGAAAAGATTGAGCCCTGGCTGCGACGTTCGGCGGGCAGCGTTTCATGCAGTTTCCAGCGCGCAAGGAAGATCAGCAGTACAGCGATACAACCGAGCACTACAAAAATGCCGCGCCAGTTCAGCACCGTCATTAACACACCGCCGAGCACCGGTGCACCAATTGGCGCAAGGCCATTCACCAGCATCAGCAGGGCAAAGAAGCGAGTCAGTTCATGGCCGCTGTACATATCACGAGCGATAGCGCGTGATAATACCGCACCGCCTGCGCCCGCCAGACCTTCAAACAGACGCGCTACCAACAGAGAGTGAATGTCTTTTGCCAGCGCGCACCCAACCGACGCGATAAATAACAGCACCAGCGACAGTAACAACGGGCGGATACGGCCAAACTTGTCGCTCATCGGGCCAAACAGCAATTGTCCAGCGCCGAGGCCCAGTAATCCTGCGGTCAAACTTAACTGCGCGGTGGCGGTTTCGGTATGCAGATCGCGCGCCAGTTCAGGTAAGGCGGGCAAGTACAAGTCGATACAGAGCGGTCCAAGTGCCGCGAGCAGGCCCAGCGTAATGGCGTAAACCAGCCGATTAGAGTGTGCAGGTGTCATTGATCCTCTGTTTTCTTGATGTCTTGAGATTTTTTCGCCGGGGGATTATACGAAGCGTGAAGCGGCAACACAGCAACTTTACGAAAAACTAACGTTTCAGAAATTGCCTAAAACATTGCCATTGATTTGATTAATCTGGATTTATGTTCCAAGCTTAGTGTGACATGGACAAAGAATGAGGAATATAAAGATGAATAAAGTGCTGGGATGTATCGCTGCCGCTGTGACGCTGGTAGCTCTGTCAGGTTGTACGACTTATGACAAAGCGGAAAGCTATGTGACTAAGCCGGTGGTTAAGGATGTGAAAAAAGGAATGACGCGCGATCAGGTTCGCCAGATTGCGGGTGCTCCATCAACTGAAATCACCATGGTACACGCCCGTGGTACTTGCCAGACTTACGTGATTGGCGAGCGTGATGGTAAAGCACAGACCTACTTTGTCAGTTACAACGATGTGGGCCGTGTCATGAACTACGGTTTCCAGAGCTGTAAAGACTACGATACCGATCCGCAAGCTGCTCAGTAATTCTTGCCGAATGCAAAAAGGCCCGTCAATGACGGGCCTTTTTTCGTTTTACGCTTACAGTCCGTACGGGCGGGGCACTTCAACGTAATTGCCGCCCATCTCACGCTGATAGTAGTGACCTTCCTGCACGTAATAGCGTTTTCCGTTGAAATCGAGCACGCGCATCCCGCCTTCTGGCGGCGCTTCAGGCGCCTGAACCACCACGTAGGTATCGCCCTGACGCTGGTAGTAATTGCCATTCAGCATGTAATAAGTGAGACCGCCTATCAGCACCGCTGTCGCCGCCTCAGGTAAGAAGCGCAGCGGACCAGGACCGCCCCAACGTGGGCCACCACCCCAATGTGGACCTGGGCCGGGGCCCCAGCCGTAAGGGTGGGCAAAACTAATGGCGGGCGTTAATAAGGTTAACGCCAGCACCGAGGCGATAACGTTTTTCATCGGTGATTCTCCTGCTATGACTGATAGCAGAATTAGCCTTCTGACGACAAAACTCAAGTGAAAAGTGGCTGATTTTTCGTCTGTTTACCATGCTTAACGCTTTCCTGACGCTAGCGCCACGATCGGGGGGAATGGCGGAGTTTCAGCCATAAAAAAACGGCAGGCGATGAGGCCTGCCGTTGTTCTGCTGCGTCGGAATTAGCGATGCGCCAGTTCAGCGTGCTCGTCGCTTTCCAGCACTCTTTTATCGGTCAAACCGAGCCAGCGGCTGGTGAGTGAACCGGCCGTCATCGAACCATTGACGTTCAATGCGGTACGGCCCATGTCGATCAGCGGCTCAATGGAAATCAGCAGCGCAACCAGGGTCACCGGTAAGCCCATCGCAGGCAGCACAATCAGCGCTGCGAAGGTGGCACCGCCGCCGACACCGGCAACACCGGCTGAGCTCAGCGTAACGATACCGACCAGCGTCGCAATCCACATCGGATCAAACGGGTTGATGCCGACCGTTGGCGCAACCATCACCGCCAGCATGGTCGGGTACAAACCGGCGCAACCGTTCTGACCAATGGTGGCACCGAAGGAAGCCGAGAAGCTGGCAATCGATTCGGGCACACCAAGACGGCGCGTCTGCGTTTCGACGTTCAGCGGAATGCTGGCCGCACTGGAACGGCTGGTGAAAGCGAAGGTGATCACCGGCCATACTTTGCGGAAGAAGCGCATCGGGTTGATGCCGTTCACTGACAGCAGCAGGGCGTGCACACCAAACATGATCGCCAGACCGAGATAAGAGGCCACCACAAAACCACCCAGCTTGATGATGTCCTGCAGGTTAGAACCCGCCACCACTTTGGTCATCAGGGCCAGCACACCGTAAGGGGTCAGCTGCATGATCACACGCACCAGTCTCATCACCCAGGACTGCAGCGTATCAATTGCCACCAGTACGCGCTCGCCTTTGCCTTTGTCATCCTTCAGC
>NZ_DAMDQC010000144.1:0-10999 GCF_032082325.1 Pantoea sp. CTOTU50773
GGTTGTTTTTCAGCACCAGCAGGCTTTCCACTTCCAGATGCCACATTGGGTAGAACAGGGTGGCTGCACCGCCACGTACGCCGCCTTGTGAGCACGACTTCACTGCCGTCTGGAAATGTTTATAGAACGGGATGCAACCGGTATGGAAGGCTTCGCCGCCACGGATTGGGCTACCCAGCGCACGAATGCGACCAGCGTTGATACCGATACCCGCACGCTGCGACACGTATTTTACGATAGCGCTGGAGGTGGCATTGATGGAATCAAGGCTGTCACCGCATTCGATCAAGACGCAAGAGCTGAACTGACGCGTTGGGGTACGCACGCCAGACATGATTGGCGTCGGCAGTGAGATCTTGAAGGTGGACACGGCATCATAGAAGCGACGCACGTAATCCATACGCGTCTCACGCGGATAACCGGAGAACAGGCATGCAGCAACCAGAATATACAGGAACTGGGCACTCTCGTAGATTTCACCGCTCACACGGTTCTGCGCCAGGTATTTACCTTCCAGCTGCTTCACCGCAGCGTAAGAGAAGTTCATGTCGCGCCAGTGGTCGATGAAGCCGTCCATCTGCTCGAACTCTTCTACGCTGTAATCTTCCAGCAGGTGACGGTCGTATTTGCCCATCTCAACCATTTTCACGACCTGATCGTACAGCTTCGGCGGCTCAAACTGGCCGTACGCTTTTTTACGTAGGTGGAAGATGGCGAGGCGAGCAGCCAGGTACTGGTAATCCGGCGCATCACGGGAGATCAGGTCTGCAGCGGCCTTGATGATGGTCTCATGGATATCAGAAGTACGAATTCCATCGTAGAACTGAATGTGGGAGCGCAACTCAACCTGAGACACGGAGACGTTATTCAGCCCTTCAGCGGCCCAATCCAGTACCCGGTGAATCTTATCGAGATCAATGCGCTCCTGGCGGCCATCGCGTTTAGTAACGAGCAGACTTTGGTTCATGTCGCGTGTTTACCTGTCCATGAAAGAGTGAGTTATCCCCCATCTATTCACAAGGCCTATGCACAAGCCGCTCGTTGTGAGTAAGCCTGTGGATAAACACTATATATAGGGGGTGCGGGAAGTTTGAACAACAATATGGTGAGTATTCTAGTCAGCATTCTGATCATCACAAGAGTTGATTTTCGCGAAAAAATCCGTCTAGGGGGGTAGCGAAATTCCTGGATCCCCATTCCATAAGGCCTGCCAATGGTGTCAACTGCCAGCGACTTTTTTTTCACTTTTTGATCGAGCGCGTGTTTATTGCTCAAAGGTTCTCATCACGGAAATTTCTGAAGTCAAAAAAGCCCTGACAAGGCCGCCAGTAGCGAACTTATCTAAAATTGCTTATGAATTTTTTGTGACCAATCCAGCCTACAAAAATGCGTGGCATGCGTCTAAAAGGAAATTGATCTGGATAGCAGTGAGTTACAAACCTGGCGCTTTCCACATCGAGGTGGTTAACCCACTGTCCACCAGGGTGAGTTGGTCGGCATAGACTTTCTGCCAGTTGGCTTTTTGCTGTTGATAGAGTTGGTGGTGTTCTGCGTTGGGGTGAAATTCGCGCTCCCAGCGTACTAATGCTTGCCCGGTTTCCTGCAAACTGCGATAAACCCCAGCGGCGACGCCAGCCGCAATCGCGCAGCCCAGGGCGGTGGCTTCTTTCACCTGCGGCACTTTGACCGTCAGCCCCGTGACATCGCTCAAAATCTGGCTCCACAATTTGCCCTTCGCACCGCCTCCGGCAAACACTATCTGTGAGGTTTGGACACCGGAAAAGGCGGCCACCAGATCCAGATTGCAGGCCGAAACAATCGCGGCATTCTCTTCCAGCGCACGGAAGAGCGTCTGTTTATTGCAGCGTTCGGGGTCGATGGAAAGATTAATAAAGGAAGGCGCAGCGTGATACCACTTGTTGAAGTGCATTGCATCTGAGAACACCGGCATCACGCCCCACGAACCGGCGGGGACGCGTGCCGCCATCTCTTCCAGCAGGCTGTAGCAATCCACACCCAGCCGCTCCGCCAGCAGTTTCTCTTCGCTGCAAAAGGCATCACGGAACCAGCGCATCGTGAGGCCGGTAAAGAAACTGATCGCTTCCGCCTGCGCCATACCGGGGATCACATGCGGATTCACGCGAATGTTCATTTGAGGATCAATCTGCGGCTGCGGCAGATTCACCACCTGCTGCCAGAAAGTGCCGCCGAGCACAGCAGTTTCCCCCGCATTCACGACACTTAACCCCAGTGTCCCCAACTGCACATCACCGCCGCCCATGCCAACCACTGTGCCTTGCACCAGCCCACACTGACGAGCGGCTTCGGCTGTCACGGTTCCCAGTTGCGTACCGGTTTCGGCCACGGGTGACAATATATCGCCGCGCAAACCCGCCATCTCCAGCAAATCAGGCCGCCAGTTTCGGGTGCGTAAATCCAGCAGGCCGGTGGTGCCCGCGTTGGAGGGATCCACTGCCAGTTCGCCACTCAGGCATTTTGCCAGCCAGTCGCTGATCATCGACAGCGTTGCCGCCTGACGATAAATATCGGGTCGATGATGCGCCAGCCATAACAGGCGTGGCATTGCCCCAAGTGCCAGGGTTTGCCCTGAGCACTGATAGATTTCACGCTCAAACTCGCCGTGATGAATCTCTTTCAGCTCACTCACTTCGCGGCTGGCGCGGGCATCCACGTTGGCACAGGCCCAAATTGCTTCGCCAGCTTTGTTATAGAGCACGATCCCTTCGCGCATCGAGCAGCAGGCCACGCTGCGAATCGCGCTGGCTGGCAACTGCGACTGTTGCAGCACCTGCTGAATACACTGACAGGCGAGTTGCCAGTTGTGGCTCAGATCAAACTCCATCGATCCCGGCACGTCGGGCAGGGCGAGGTGCCGCCATTCAGCTTGCGCCACGGCGACCTGTTCACCCTGAAGATTGAAAATCACGGCGCGAATACTGCCAGTACCGGCGTCGAGCGCCATCAAATGCGGGGCGTGTGACATCGCAAAACTCCTGTTGAAACGGAAAAGTGCTCCACGCCGACGGCCCAACGGGTGTTACTGCAAAGATAGCTGTGCGCGAGGGTTTTCACCTCCAGATGAACGGCTTAGCCCACCGCTGAAAGTTTGAACTGTGATCGCTGCGAGAGTTTTATTAAACAAGCTTTACCAGGATTGCCACTTTGCCAATCGCGATAAAAAGGACAAGCCGATGGAAGTCACGCTGGTCGAGATCAACGTCAAACCCGACTGTATCGACGAGTTTTTGCGGGTTTTTAAGCTCAATCATTTAGGTGCGCTGGAGGAACCCGGCAATCTGCGTTTTGATGTGTTGCAGGACAGCCATGTGCCGACGCGCTTCTTTATTTATGAAGCTTACACCGATGAGGCCGCCGTGCTGGCGCACAAGAAAACGGCACACTACCTGGCGTGCGTTGAGGCGTTGGAAGCGTTAATGAGCGAACCAAGAAAGAAAACCGCGTTTAAGGGGATATTTCCGCAGTGATGGCGGCATGGACATCTCCGCACAATCGGGTAGCAGCATGATTGAAAGTACCTAAAGCGGGTAGATAGGAAGAAAAACGCGCTGCTGCATCATGTTAATGGCAGCGGCTGCGAGGGCAACTTAATGAAGCTCAATCCACAACGCAGCGCGACTCAAAGCCATGATCAACGTTCAGGGCCAGTAAAGCCCCGCCCGAAGAGCAAAGCGTCCGCCGCAGGGATGCGGCGGCCGATCTGCATGGATGCGTGTTTCCTTTGCGATCGGGCGGGGCTTTACTGGCCGACGCACGGTTCCCACAGCAACCAGCAACCACGCTAACACTCAATCCTGACGATGCGTATGCACCATATAATTCACATCCACACCACGCCCCAGACGGAACTGATTGGTCAGCGGATTGTAGTGCAGGCCAATCATGCCTCTCTCACGCAATGGCGTCTCATCAACCCAATTCAGCAACTCCGCCGGACGGATAAACTTCTTCACGTCATGTGTACCGCGCGGCACCATGCGCATCACATATTCGGCACCAAACACCGCCAGCAACCACGCCTTGGGATTACGGTTAATGGTCGAGAAGAACACTTCGCCGCCCGGCTTTACCAACTGCGCACATGCCAGCACCACAGAACGCGGATCCGGTACGTGCTCCAGCATCTCCATGCAAGTCACCACGTCATAGGCCCCCGCATGGCTAATCGCATGGTCTTCCACGGTCTGCTGCACATAGTTCACGCTCACACCGCTCTCCAGCGCATGCAACCGTGCTACTTCCAGCGGCTCCGCACCCATATCCAGCCCGGTCACGTTGGCTCCTTCACGCGCCATGCTCTCCGCTAAAATACCGCCACCGCAGCCGACATCCAGCACCTTCTTACCAAACAAACCATTGCTGTGTTGGGCAATCCAGCCAAGACGCAGTGGATTAATGCGGTGTAACGGCTTAAACTCACCCTCTAAATCCCACCAGCGCGATGCGACCGCTTCAAACTTGGCAATCTCAGCGTGGTCGACGTTTTGGCGGCTTTCCTGCGGTTGTTCACTCATTGAATCACGACTCCTGACAAAATATTCCCTCAGTATAAACGCTTAACTCTTGCTAGCGCATCTCTCACCTGCAAGGAAAAGCGGCATTAAACCCTGCTTTACGTTCACCGAGGGCAACCACTGTGATATACTTTCGCACCATTAAAAACCGGCATTATGTAGAGGGATAGCGGCTCCATGAGCGACCTTGCGAGAGAAATTACACCGGTCAATATCGAAGAAGAGTTAAAAAACTCCTACCTCGATTACGCCATGTCGGTCATCGTTGGCCGAGCTTTACCCGATGTGCGTGATGGCTTGAAGCCGGTGCACCGCCGTGTGCTTTTTGCCATGAGCGAACTGGGTAACGACTGGAACAAAGCTTATAAGAAATCGGCCCGTGTGGTCGGTGACGTGATCGGTAAATATCACCCACACGGTGATTCCGCGGTATACGAAAGTATCGTTCGTATGGCCCAGCCGTTCTCCCTGCGCTACATGCTGGTAGATGGTCAGGGTAACTTCGGTTCCGTTGATGGCGACTCCGCCGCAGCGATGCGTTATACCGAAGTGCGTATGGCGAAGATCTCTTCTGAACTGCTGGCGGACCTCGAAAAAGAGACCGTCGATTTTGTGCCGAACTATGATGGCACCGAGCAGATTCCTGAAGTGCTGCCGACCAAAATTCCTAACCTGCTGGTGAACGGCTCGTCCGGTATCGCCGTAGGTATGGCGACCAACATTCCACCGCATAACCTGACGGAAGTGATCAACGGCTGCCTCGCCTTTATCGAAGACGAAGACATCACTGTTGAAGGCCTGATGGAACACATCACCGGTCCTGACTTCCCGACTGCGGCGTTCATCAACGGTCGTCGTGGTATCGAAGAAGCCTATCGCACCGGTCGCGGTAAGATTTATATCCGCGCACGCGGTGAGATTGAAACCGACGCAAAAACCGGCCGCGAAACCATCATCGTCAATGAAATCCCGTATCAGGTAAACAAAGCGCGCCTGATCGAGAAAATTGCCGAGCTGGTGAAAGAGAAGCGTGTGGAAGGCATTAGCGGCCTGCGTGATGAATCCGATAAAGACGGTATGCGTATCGTTATTGAGATCAAACGCGATGCGGTCGGTGAAGTGGTGCTCAACAACCTCTATTCCCTGACGCAACTGCAAGTCTCCTTCGGCATCAACATGGTGGCACTCCATCAGGGCCAGCCGAAGATCATGACGCTGAAAGGCATCATTGAAGCCTTCGTGCGCCACCGCCGTGAAGTGGTGACTCGCCGTACCATTTTCGAACTGCGCAAAGCGCGTGACCGTGCACACATCCTTGAAGGTCTGGCCATTGCGCTGGCCAACATCGATCCGATTATCGAACTGATTCGTCGCGCACCAACGCCAGCTGAAGCGAAAGCGGGCCTGTTGGCACAGCCATGGAATCTGGGCAACGTAGCCACCATGCTGGAGCGTGCGGGCGATGACGCAGCACGTCCAGAATGGCTGGAAGCGCAGTTCGGTATTCGTGACGGTCAGTACTACCTGACTGAACAGCAAGCTCAGGCAATTCTGGATCTGCGTCTGCAGAAACTGACCGGCCTTGAGCACGAAAAGCTGCTCGACGAATACAAAGAGCTGCTGGACCAGATCGCAGAACTGATCCACATCCTGCAGAGCGCCGAGCGTCTGATGGAAGTCATCCGCGAAGAGCTGGTGGCAATGCGTGACCAGTTTGGTGATGAACGTCGTACTGAAATTACCGCCAACAGCGCCGACATCAACATTGAAGATCTGATTAATCAGGAAGATGTGGTGGTCACGCTGTCGCATCAGGGTTATGTCAAATATCAGCCGCTGACTGACTATGAAGCGCAGCGTCGTGGTGGCAAAGGCAAATCCGCAGCACGTATTAAAGAAGAAGACTTTATTGATCGTCTGCTGGTAGCCAACACCCATGATACCATTCTGTGCTTCTCCAGCCGTGGCCGTCTCTACTGGATGAAAGTTTACCAGCTGCCAGAAGCGAGCCGTGGCGCACGTGGTCGCCCAATTGTTAATCTGCTGCCGCTGGAAGCCAACGAACGTATCACCGCTATTCTGCCGGTGCGTGAATACACCGAAGGCTTCAATATCTTTATGGCGACCGCTGACGGTACCGTGAAGAAAACTGCCCTGCAGGAATTCAGCCGTCCACGTAGCGCCGGTATTATCGCCATTAACCTGCGTGAAGATGATGAATTGATCGGTGTTGCACTGACCAACGGTAGCGATGAGGCCATGCTGTTCTCTGCTGCGGGTAAAGTGGTGCGCTTCTCTGAGACTGCGGTTCGCGCCATGGGCCGTTCGGCCTCTGGTGTTCGTGGTATCAAGCTGGCTGAAAGCGATAAAGTGGTTTCACTGATCGTGCCACGTGAAGAGGGTGCCATCCTCACTGTGACGCAAAATGGTTACGGTAAACGTACAGCGAATAGCGAATACCCAACCAAGTCGCGTGCAACCCAGGGTGTGATCTCGATTAAAGTCACCGAACGTAACGGACCGGTCATCGGTGCGGTGCAGGTGGTGGATGGCGATCAGATCATGATGATTACCGATGCCGGTACGCTGGTGCGTACACGCGTATCGGAAGTCAGTGTGGTCGGCCGTAACACCCAGGGCGTGATTCTGATTCGTACCGCGGAAGACGAAAACGTTGTGGGTCTGCAACGTGTTGCTGAGCCGGTGGAAGAAGAAGAACTCGACGCCATCGACGGCAGCGTCGCGGAAGGCGAAGACGATATCGCGCCGGAAGTGGACAACGACGACGATGCACCTGAAGCGGATGAAGAAGAGTAATCCGCAGCGGTGAACAACAGCGGCAGGTCAGGGCAACCGACCTGCCGTTTTTTTATCTGAGTTTTACTCCCAAAGTCGCGCACCAACTGGCTTTTTCGGGCCGATAAAGCTAGTGTATGAGGGTTTTTCAACTTCCTGACAACCCCTTACCGCCAGTGAGTCTCTTTTGAAATATCTCGTCTCCTTTCGCACTACGCTTCGCATCTCGCGCTATCTGTTCCGTGCGCTGGCGCTGCTGCTTTGGACGTTGGGTGCGTTGCTGACCACCTTCTTCATCATCAACGTACTGCACGAAAAAGAGAACGCGGTTCGCCAGGAATTTGACACCAATTATGGCCAGGCGGAATGGTATGTACGCCACTCGGCCGACGTCATGCGTGAACTGAAATACATCACCGAAAACCGCTTAAGTAACAGTAGCAACGGTTTGGACGTGCTGAATGGCCTGCCTGCTGGTAAAAGTACCTTGCCACAGTTCACGCCGCTGTTTTCTGATGGTGATTGCACTTCAATGAGTAACACCTGGCGTAACTCGCTCGATTCGCTGGGTTACTTCATCAACTACTGGAAAAGTAACTTCACCTCCGCTTACGAACTCAACCGTGTGTTCTTTATTGGGGGTGAAAATCAGTGTCTGGCCGATTTCGCCATTGGTAACAACAATTCAGTCGATCGTGAACGCAGCCTGAAAGCCCTGCGCGAGCGGGTGCTGCACTATCGCAGCGGCAATGAAGAAGAGCGGCGTAATCCGATGTACTGGATTACGCCGAGCAGCCAGCCTGGTGTCGGTAATTTCTACATGGTGATGCCGGTGTATGTGGCCAACAAGCTACAGGCGTTGCTGGGCGTGGAACAAAATATCCGTCTTGATGAGTTTATTCAGCCGGGCGGTTTGCCGCTGGTTGCCACCATTACTGATGAGAACTACCGTCCGTTGCTGAGTTCGCGTCGCGGTGGCCCCGGCTACTCTTTTGACGATCTGCCGGATGACAGCACCTGGTTTGGTTATCTTGATAGCTATCGCCAGTTAGTCCTGAAGAAACCGCTGCCGCCGTCCAATCTTAACGTGGTGTGGTCACTCTCTACTGACGTGCTGGTGGATCAGCTCAAGCTGATGCTGATTAACGCGCTGTTGCTGAATATCTTCAGCGCATTGATCCTGTTCACGCTGGCATGGATATTCGAACGCCGTATGTTCCTGCCAGCGGAAGATAACGCACATCGGCTGGAAGAGCACGAGCAGTTCAACCGCAAAATTGTCGCTTCGGCGCCGGTCGGCATCTGTATTTTGCGCACCAGCGACGGCACCAATATTCTGAGTAACGAACTGGCTCACAACTATCTGACGCTGCTGACGCAGGAAGATCGTCAGCGCCTCAATGAGATCATCGGGGGCCAGCAGGTCAACTTTGTCGATGTGCTCACCGGTACCAATACCAACCTGCAAATCAGCTTTGTGCATTCACGCTATCGCAATGAAAACGTCGCAATTTGCGTGCTGGTGGACGTTTCAGCGCGTGTGCGCATGGAGCAGTCGTTGCAGGAGATGGCGCATGCGGCAGAGCAGGCCAGCCAGTCCAAATCCATGTTCCTTGCCACCGTCAGTCACGAACTGCGCACCCCGCTGTACGGCATCATCGGTAACCTCGACCTGCTGCAAACCAAGTCGTTGCCAAAAGGTGTGGAATCGCTGGTTACGGCGATGAACAACTCATCGAGCCTGCTGCTTAAAATCATCAGTGATATTCTCGACTTCTCGAAAATTGAGTCGGAGCAGCTGAAGATTGAGCCGCGCCCGTTCTCGCCGCGTGAGGTGGTCAATCACATCGCCAGCAACTATCTGTCGCTGGTGGTGCGTAAACGTCTAACGTTATATGTGATGATCGAAAATGATGTGCCGCTGACGATGGATGGCGATCCAATGCGTCTGCAGCAGGTCATTTCTAACCTGCTGAATAACGCGATCAAGTTCACCCATACCGGCTGTATTATTCTGCATGCTTATGTCAAAGATGGGTATTTAGCCTTCCGCGTGCGCGATACCGGCGTCGGTATTCCAGCGAAAGAAGTGACGCGTCTGTTCGATCCCTTCTTCCAGGTGGGCTCTGGCGTGCAGCGCAACTTCCAGGGCACCGGGCTGGGTCTGGCAATCTGTGAAAAGCTGATCAACATGATGGACGGTGATATTGAGGTCGACTCTGAGCCGGGCATGGGTAGCCAGTTTATCATCCGTATCCCCATTTACGCTGGACAACAGCCTGCGCCGCCGCTTCTGGATGGTTTGCAGGAAAAAGCCATCTGGCTGGATATGAGAAATGATTATCTCGCGGTCTTCCTGCTGCGTCTGTTGCAGCAACAGGGTATTGCGATCGCGCATTATCAGGGTAATGCCGGTAGCGACGATGTGATTATTAGCGACCATCAGGATACGGTGTCACAGGCCGTGCGCGCGCAGATTCACATCTGCGGTCAGCACATCGACATGCCGCAGGAAACCGCGCCGGGTCAGTGGGTGCAGAGCAGTGCGATGCTGCACGATCTGCCTTCATTACTTGGCCGCATCTATCGCCTCAATATTGATAGCGAAACCAGCACGCCGTTGCAGTTGGCCGCACCGCAAGAGGCCAACCGTTACGATGACATTATGGTACTGATTGTTGATGATCACCCGATTAACCGTATGTTGCTCTCCGAGCAACTCGGCACACTGGGCTATCAAACCAAAACTGCACAGGATGGGGTCGATGCGCTGAATGTGCTAAGCCGTAATCACATTGATATTGTGCTGAGTGACGTCAATATGCCGAATATGGATGGTTATCGCCTGACGCAGCGCCTGCGTCAGTTGGGCCATGCCTTCCCGGTGATTGGGGTGACGGCCAATGCGTTGGCAGAAGAGAAGCAGCGCTGTATGGATGCCGGGATGGATAATTGCCTATCCAAGCCTGTTACGCTTGATGTGTTGAAATCGACGTTGGCAATCTATGCCGAGCGGGTAAGAAAAAGCAGGAAAGGGTAGTACAGAAGAACAGGCGCACCGAAGTGCGCCTTTTTTACATCTTAATCTCTTTCAACCTGAGTCGCGCTCACGGAAGAGAGGTAATTCAGCAGGGCGATATCATTTTCCACCCCGAGCTTCATCATCGCCGATTTCTTCTGGCTACTGATGGTTTTGATACTGCGGTTCAGTTTTTTAGCGATTTCCGTTACCAGGAAACCTTCGGCAAACAGGCGCAGAACTTCACTCTCTTTCGGCGACAGACGTTTGTCTCCGTAACCGCCAGCACTGATTTTCTCCAGCAGTTTCGCCACGCTTTCAGGCGTATATTTTTTGCCTTTCTGCAGGGCTGCCAGCGCTTTTGGCAGATCGGTCGGTGCACCTTGCTTCAGTACAATCCCTTCGATATCCAGATCCAATACGGCGCTCAGGATCGCTGGGTTATTGTTCATGGTCAAAACGATAATTGAGAGATCCGGATAGTGACGTTTGATGTACTTAATCAGTGTGATGCCATCACCGTATTTCTCGCCTGGCATAGAGAGATCGGTAATCAGAACGTTAGCATCCAGTTTGGACAAGCTGTTAATCAGTGCTGTTGAGTCTTCAAACTCACCTACAACGTTGACCC
>NZ_DAMDQC010000145.1:0-10991 GCF_032082325.1 Pantoea sp. CTOTU50773
CGTTGCCTGTACCGGAATCAACAGCGCGTCTTTCGCAGTGTCGCGCAGCAGATTAACTTGCGCGGTCATTGAGATGCGCAGGGTGTTATCGGGATTGGGAACATCGAGTAACGCATTGTAATAAATGGCGGCATTGGTACTGCTGGCCGGCGTACTTTCACTGTTGCCCATCAAGGCATCATCTTTCATCACTGATTCGGGTGCCAGTTCAATGCTACGCAGCGTCGCGTTGTAGCGTTTATCGGGATTGGCGAAGGTGGTAAACCAGGCTTGCTGGCCGGGGTGGATGTTGGTGATGTCCGCTTCGGAAACCTGCACTTTAATGGTCATGGTGCCCAGTTGCGCCAGCTTGGCGATGGTCGGCGCGCTCTGCGCGGCGTTAACCGTCTGGCCCTGTTTGGTCACGATGGCGATCACCGTGCCATCCATCGGTGCCATGATGCGGGTATAGCTGAGATCGAGCTGCTTCTTGTCCACCTCAATTTGTGCTTGAATGACGCGCGCTTTTTGCGCCGTCAACTCAGCACGTGCGGTGCTCCACGCTTCTGCCGCTTCGTCAAAATCCTGACGTGACACCAGGTTGGCTTTAATCATTTGCTGCAGGCGTTTGAACTGCGCATCCTGCCTGACCAACGTCGCTTCACGTGTTTCCAGATCGGCTTGCGCGACGCTCAGTGCAGCCTGCGCGTTGCGTAAATCACCGCGCTGTGGCTGGTCGTCAATTTCAGCGATCAGCTCGCCCTTACTGACGTTATCTCCGGCTTTGATATAGAGCTTTTTCACCTGACCTGAAACCTGCGCACCGACATTGACGCGCTCAATAGCGTCCATCTTGCCGGTCGCAGCGATGACGTTTTCGATGTCGCCTTGACGCACCACGGCAGTGACCAGTGGATTCGGTTTTGGTCTTGAACTGCTGTAGGCCCAGACCAGAATAATGATCGCCAAAATAGCGATCGCGACCAAAAGCCGCTTTTTAGAGGTATTCAACATAAGCATCCCTTTAATGAAGCGAGAATAGTAATCACTAAATGCAACAAACAGGAGAAAATTCGTCAGGATTTCTGCATTAAGTTGGGTGCGTTGAGAAAAAAATGAAAATTTTTCGAATAGAAATCGTCGTTGAGTTGTTTACCCCTAAACCACTCACTATTTGGGAAATGCTATGTCCGCTCCGGCCCGCCAAAACTCACGTCAACGCTATGACGCTTTCAGCATGACGCTGCACTGGATCACTGCGTTTAGCGTCATTTTTCTGTTTGCCTCGGCGCACATTTGGGAACAACTGGAAAAGGGCACACCGCTGCGCAAGGGTTTACAGGCTTGGCATATCTCTTTTGGCATTTTGCTGGCTTTGGTGATGATTGTGCGCCCACTGTGGCGTTTCTATTGCCAACGTCAGACGCATTTGGCCGTGGCACCAGCTGAAAGCAACACACCGATGCGCATCATCGCGCATGCCGTTCATGGCTTGTTGTACCTGTTATTATTCACTCAGGTTGTATTGGGTTTTCTGTTTCGTTGGGCGCAACAGGAACCGTTTGATTTCTTTGGCCTGTTCGATATTCCAACCTTTATTCATGTCGATACCGCACTGCGTCACACGCTGGCGGGATTACACAATAACGTTGCCTGGGCGCTGATTAGCCTGGCAGGCGCGCATGCGCTGGCGGCGTTACTCCATCACTACGTTCTGCGTGACAACGTGCTGCGCCGTATGCTGCCGTTGCGCGATTCGATGCCCCTCCGCGAGGATAAATGAATGATGAAGATGATGAATCAGGTTCGCTGGTTTGCCGTGCCAGTATTGCTGATGGTGTTACATGCACCGACTGCATTCGCCATGGGCGATGACGACAGTGACAAGAAAACCCCGGACTGTCCGAAAGGGCAGGTTTATGACAGCAAAACCAAATCCTGCGTGCCGGAAAAAACCAGCATGCTGAGTGATGAGGATAAGACGAATTACGCCTACCACCTGGCGAAAAAAGGCGAGTATCAAGCTGCGCTGACGTTACTGGATACGTTGCACAATCAGAACACCAAAGAGGCATGGAATTATCGCGGCTACGCCACACGTAAACTGGGCCGCACCGACGAAGGGATGCGTTACTATCAGAAATCGATCGCACTAGACCCCAAATATGCCAAAGTGCGTGAATATTTAGGTGAAGCCTGGATGATCAAAGGCCGACCGGATCTGGCTAAAGAGCAGCTCACTATCATCAAATCGCTGTGCGGTGTGAAGTGTGAAGAGTATCAGGATTTGCACGCGGCCATTAATGGTCACCCTGAGTCCTGATGACCGCTGTTGACGGAGGATAGAAACATTACCAGCACTGAAGTCCGTCAACATCTGGCGGCGCATCTGACGCGTATGTGGCGTTACGCGATGGTGTTATCGCGTAATAAAGATGTGGCCGAAGAGTTAGTGCAGTCCACTTGTGTCCGGGCGCTGGAACGCAGCGCCCAGTACACACCGGGCACACGCATCGATCGCTGGCTGTTCACCGTGCTGCACTCCGTGTGGATCAACGAACTGCGCGCGCAGCGGGTACGCATGGGGCAGGGATTCGTCGAGAGTGATGAATTGCTCGCTCCCGACCATCAGCAACACAATGAACAGCGCATGCAATATGCCAAAGTGATGCAACGGGTTGGGCAGTTGCCAGAGGCACAGCGCAACGCGGTATTTTTAGTTTATGTCGAGGGTTTTACCTATCAGGAAGCCGCCGACACGCTGGCCGTACCGATTGGAACCATCATGAGCCGCCTCGCTGCGGCACGCACTACTTTAGCCAGCGCAGTGACAGCGCGGCCTGCGGTACAGGAGAAACGCTTGTGAATGCACCACGATTTACCTCGCCCTATGCCGACGAAGCTATCGTTGCCTGGCTGGATGGTGAAATGCGCGCGGAGGATGCGCAGGCGTTTGAAAACGAACTAAAGCGCAGTGAAACGTTGTCAGCACGGACGGCTGAGCTGATGAAAAGCAATCAACCTTTTGCGGATGCGTTCGCGCCAATGCTGGATGAGGCGCCGCTGGAGCGTATGGAGTCACGACTGGCGTACCTGCTGGACAACACGCCGTCCGCACCGAAAAAAGAGACTGTTCAGGTTAGCCGTCGTGCGTTGATCGCAGCATCAGTCAGTTTTCTGCTGGTGGGCAGTGCCGTCGGTTTTTGGGCCAGACCCGTCGCGAAAGCTGAACAGGATGAGAGCGCGCGAATACGTGAACTGGAAGCACAATATATGTCGCTCTATAGCCCGGAAACGTTGACGGATGTCGACAGTTCGCCACAGGTGTTAGCGCGTTCATTACAACGCACGGCGCGCGACCTCGATCTGCGTCTGACGACTGAGCAATTGACGCTTCCTGAAGCGAGCCTGAAAAGTGTGCGTATGCTGCGCTACGACGATTCACTGATCACTCAAATCGCCTGGAATCACAGCAATTACGGTCCGATGGCCCTGTGTATTTCGCGGGAAGATGCGAGTAAACAGAGTGCATTGGCGCAGGAAAAACGGCACGGTATGAATCTGGTGTGGTGGCATCGCAGCGGATATCAGTACGTGCTGATTGGGCGCAATCCTGCTGATCAGTTAAAACGAGCGGCGCAGGTGTTGAGCGCCGCTCTGGTGTAGATGTACAAGGCAACCTTTGAACCGCCCCCGATTATGCCCCTACGACACTGCATCAAAATATCGTAGGGGCTTTTTTTATCGGCAGAACGCTTACGAGATCCCCAGCAGCTGTTTCAACTGCGCAATCTCAACGCGCCATTGTGTCTGCAACGTCGGTTTTTGATGTTTAGGCTTTCGCATCATATCTTCATCAAGCTTGCTCTCTAAATCGCACAAGGCCAATAGTAGTTCCTCCTCGTCGTTATGCGATTCGGCCGCCACGGGCTGAACGCTAGCAACACTTTTTTCTGACGGTTGTTCGGCCCCCATAAGTTCAGTCACTTGTGAAAAGTCATGCCACTCGCTCAGTTGCTGATCCTGAATCAGCCAGAAACGGTTACAGCTGCTGGCGATCAGATTGCGATCGTGCGACACCAGCAACACCGCGCCCTCGAACTGATTGAGGGCGGCTGCCAACTCCTCTTTACCCAGCATATCCAAATGGTTGGTAGGCTCATCCAGCAGCAATAAGGAATAGCGCGCGAGTGTCAGCCCGACAAACAGCAGACGTGAGCGTTCACCGCCACTCAGCGAGCCCACTAATTGCTGATGACGGAGATAAGGGAACCCCGCACCTATCAGAGCCATCTTTCGCTGGTCGTCACTCAGAGGGGCAAAATGCGCCAGTGCCTCGTTGAGGCTCTCCTCATCATGCAATTGCGTGAGGCTTTGGTCGTAATAACCTAGCTTTGCACGCGGATGAAACAGTGTGGTGGTCTCACGCTGGTATTCCAGCCAGAGTTGGCGCAGCAGCGAAGATTTCCCGCTGCCGTTGCGGCCCACTATGGCGATGCGGTCGCCGCTTTTAACCTGCAGGCTGGGTAACGAAAACAACGCAGGCGCGTTCTCCGCTGGGCGAATGTGCATTTCAGTCAGCGCCAGCACCCGATCGGCATCCAGCGCTTCTCCCAGCAGTTGAAGGCGCCATAAGCTGCCTTCGGTCAACGTGGTTTGTGCCTCTTTCAACCAACTGGCGCGTTTCTCCATTTGCTGCGCTTTACGCGACAGACCTTCGTTGTCGTAGGTACGTCCCCAAATTGCCAGCCGTTTGGCACTTTTTTCGACGCGCTCAATCTCATTCTGTTCTGCCTGATAACGTTGCGCATCGGTTTCATCCTGCTGGGCCAGCGCTTGTCGGGCAGCGGAGCAGGGCAGGCGGAAGAATTGCAGGGTTTGATCGCGCAGGATCCAGCTGCAATTGGTGACCTGATCCAGCAAGGTGCTGTCATGTGACACCAGCACAAAGCTGCCTTTCCAATTTATCAGGAACTGTTCCAGCCAAAGCAGCGTTGGAAGATCCAGATGGTTGCTGGGTTCATCCAGTAACAGCAGATCAGGCTGGAGAATAAGTGCACGCGCCAGCAGTAACCGCATATGTTGACCGCCACTCAACGTGGCTGCCGTTTGGGTATGCTGTTCAGCATCGAACCCCAGCGAAGAGAGTAGCGCTTCCGCTCGCCAGGCTTCACTGACCTGTTGCTGTTCTGGCAGACGCGCAATCACGCTTGTCAG
This sequence comes from Pantoea sp. CTOTU50773, assembly GCF_032082325.1. NCBI lineage: Bacteria > Pseudomonadati > Pseudomonadota > Gammaproteobacteria > Enterobacterales > Erwiniaceae > Pantoea > Pantoea sp. CTOTU50773. Next base: position 5,197 of record NZ_DAMDQC010000145.1, read on the forward strand.
CAGCGTGGCTTGCTGGAGCAGAGGGGGAAGATGTTGCTCAATTCGCGCCAGCAAACAGTGGTTGGCTAACGTAACGCTGCCCTGACTGCTTGCAAGTTCACCGCTGAGGATTTTTAGCAGGGTACTTTTTCCCGTGCCGTTATCACCGAGCAGCCCAATGCGATCACCTTTTTTGAGGCTGAAATTGATGTCGTGAAATAGGGTACCGAAGGCGTTATCAAAGCCGACAGCGTGTGCGGATAGTAATGTGCTCATGTGCTTACTCATAAGTTGCAGGCATGCGAACGCCTGACGTCAAAAACTGCTGACGACAACCCGGTAAGCCGGAGGAAGGGTTGAGAATTTCAGTAGACTTCGCTCAGGCGGATTATCGCAGCACGAATGCAGAGATAGCTGAGCGCGGCCAATTACTATAAAAGTGTGAGTAAATAAACAATTCACACGATGGCATAGTAATCCTCCTTATTTATCAGTAGTGAGTAGGGTGGGTTGATGATAGTCACCTGGGCTGGCATTATCCACAGAATATTCGCGATGTTGTGAAGCCACAGGCCATGCCCGGTCAAAAGATATGATTTTCCAACTTGCGTAGTGCAACGGTATCTCCCCCTGAACAGGTTCCTCAAGCTAGTGACAATTATTCTCGATTAGCTGGAGAAATCAGTACGTCAAATTTCAGATTTTATCTAAAGCTCCATTGAATGGTGATAACAAATACCGAGGGAATAATAATCCCCGATTCAATGCCGAAATAGGGTGTGAAATTATATTGAAAGCCATGATAAATATAGGGTGAGAATCCTATTCCGGTGGCCTTTTTAAAGTCGTGATAGGAACCGTGATCGCCACAATCCTTAAAGGCATCGAAAAAAAACTCACCGGTGTAGCCGTAGATACCTTTAAAGGTCCAGCCATCATCCCAGGTTTTCCAGTCTTTTCTCACCCCAAACGCAAGACAGCGATCGTCAAAGCTGTTTTTCATGGTGCCGATCAGGACGCTATAGGTGGAATCTTCGGACAATTTTCTTTCTACCGAAAAGAAGTTATTCTCAAAATTTTCAGTGTATTGCCCATGATTCCCGGTCAGATGATAAACGTAGGAACCCGTGTTGATGGAATATAGGTTAATTTCGCTCGCTGGGCACTGCAGCGAAATGAGTGTTAATACAATCAGTAAGCCCCATAATAATCTGAGATTTGTTCTGGGGGATTCTTCTGTTATTTCATTCATTTTTTCCTCACCACTGGCAATGCGATAATGAAAAAAGCGAACAGGAACCTGATGGGTTGACTCAACATGTTGATTGACAAGTCAGAATGATCAGAGCTTTGAAATTTCAGATAAAGATATTTTATACTGATGAAATCATAGACGATGACGTATTTTAGCAGCTTTTTTGAAAGGGCAATATTGCGAAGAGAAGCGCATTATAAACATGCCTGGTTATATGATTAATAAATAAGGGATTCGTTCAAATAAATCATTCATGTACACTTTTCACTGAATGATGTGTTCCTCATCCAATAAGGGGTAACCCGTGATAGGTTGCAAGCCTGCAAGTTATTGGTCATAAGCCGATTGAAGATTCTCCACCCCAACGCTGCAGCATAACCAGAATCTCACGCCCGGTTATGCTGAACTACACAGGGATGGAAAGTAGAATGACTTCATTACTGAGTGCAGTTTTAACCTTGATCCACCCAGATGAGCCTATCCACATCAAACCCCAGCCTTTGCGCGATAGCCAGGTACTGTTTTTTCACTTGATTCGGAAGCTTAGGCTCTCGCGACAAGATCCATAAATAACCCCGATTTGGACCGCTCACTAGCGCGTATTGATAATCATCATCCAATGCGATCACGTTATAGCCGCCATAGAACGGGCCAAAAAAGGAGACTTTAAGCGCTGCGGTATCCGATTTGCCGGTGAAATAGGCCTTGCCCTCACTCTCACTCCACTCTTTTTTCACCGAATCATATCCACGATTCAGCACGTTTATGCCGCCATCGTTGCGTTGAGTATAAGTGGCTGTGACATGATCTTTGCCGCGCTCAAAGCGGTGATCCAGGCGGGCGATTTCGTACCATTTGCCCAAATAGCGGTTGGCATCAAAAGGGCTGATAGGCGTGACACCTTTTGGTGGCGTCGGGGATTTACAGGCAACCAGCGTTAACGATAACGCGGCAAGTGCGGCGATGGGCCATATTTTCATTACTGCTCCTTTATCGATCCTGATCCGTATTAAAGGGTATGTCAGCATGATTATAGGCCAGAAATATCGAGGCGGCCCTTAGGCCACCTGATGCAGGGAATTATTTCTTCTCTTTATCTTCGTCAGCCGGAATCAGTGGCTCATCAATCGCAATAGAGGTGCCTGACTTTAACAACTGAATATCGAGTATCACGTAGGTCATGGTGGTGATAAACAAAGAAATCACGCTGCCAATTACGCCGCTGGTGGTAAAGGTGAAGTAGTTGTACATCACCACCCAGGTCACACAAATAAACAGGGCAAGCGCAACGTTAATGGCTGACTGTGAATAGTTGGTAGTGCGAGCGCCCATCTCATTGATTTGCTTATAGAGGTTGGTGCCAACGTATTTCTCTAGCACAAAAATGCCTTGATCCCAACTGCGCAGGCGTCGCGCGCTGCTGCGGGTGAAGAACAGGAATAACAACGAGACAAACAGACCGGAAAAGGCGATCAGCACGGGGACAGCTTCTAATGCATACACCAAACTTTTGTGGCTGGGTGCTTGTGCGGTGAGATCCAGCGTCAGCGAGGCGCCCAGGATGGCATAGAGGGAAATAAACAACGCTAAAAACACCGCATTGCGTTTCCAGTCGAGTTCCGCTTCGTGATTTTTCTGCTGCCGAGCGATGTCGAGGGCGTGTTGTAAACGCGTGTCGCTGGATTGGGTATCCACTTGCCCTATCTCTTCTCCGAGCAAACGGTGAATAAACGGCTGATCGGCCGAATCAATGGTGATGCGCATAACTATCCTGATGGCGTAACTATCGAGGTGCACAGTGTAACGCAATTTCGGCCGCAGGCAGGAATCTGCGAGACAACACGCAGTTTCAGTGCTGCAGTTGCTCATGATTTGCACATCATTTGTACACTTTACTCTGCGGTCACTGTCGGCCGTGTACAGCACGACGGAGGAATAGCCTATGTCGTACGTAGATGGTTTTGTCGTTGCGGTGCCTGAAGTTAATAAAGAGGATTACCGTGCCATGGCGGCCAAAGCAGCGCCGCTGTTTAAGGAGTTTGGTGCCACCCGCATCGTGGAGTGCTGGGCAGATGATGTACCTGAAGGCAAGCTCACGGATTTTTATCGGTCGGTGAAAGCGGAAGAGGGAGAAACAGTGGTGTTCAGCTGGATTGAATATCCCTCACGTGAAGTGCGTGATGCGGCCAATCAGAAAATGATGTCCGATCCGCGGATGAAAGAGATGGGCGAAAACATGCCGTTTGATGGCAAAAGAATGATTTACGGCGGTTTCTCGATTCTACTCGAAGAGTAATGTGCAGGGCGCGTCGGCGCCCTGCACATTTCTGTCGCGGTCAGGCATGCGAGAGGCTACGGCCACTGCTGACACTGTATGACGGTTCGATAACCATCGTGATCTTGATACGTTTTTCCGTTTTGATCCCAATATGGGTTGAACGAATCAATCTGTACAAATCCCGCCAATACCATTTGCTGGCATGTTTGCTGCCACCTATCACGCTCGGGTAAATACAGCACCAACAGATCTTCTGATGAGGGTGAAGGGATGACCGGATGCGAAGTGCATTGTGTGAATTCCAGATGCCAGGGCACATCTGCTTTTCCCAGCATCACGCCATTGAAGCCTTGGTGGTCTTCAAAGGCGCCAATCACATCCAGTCCCAATCCTGATTGATAAAGTTCACGACTGAGCTCCAGTTGTGAAACTGGTCGCGCTACGCGTAGGGTAAGTGTTGCCACAAGTTTAACTCCATGACGATGAGGTTTAGTCCTGTCACTCATACTGTAGCGGCGACAAAAGAGTGATGGCGCAATGCGTGCGCATTGTGTATTGGCGTTGCTAAATCGTCATGAATTAACGCTATTTTTTCTTAATTCTAAACGGGATGGAGAACATGATGAGCTATGTCAGCGAGATGAGAACCTTAGTTGGACATCGTATGTTGCTGCTTGTGGGAGCGAACGTCATCATCCTTGACGATAAGCAACGTATTTTACTACAACAGCGATTAGACGGAAGCTGGGGACTACCCGGTGGGTTGATGGAACCGGGTGAAAGCCTCGAACAAACCGCTGTGCGTGAAGTGAAAGAAGAGACGAATATTGATATCGATGAACTTCATTTTTTGAAAGTCTTTTCTGGCAAAGAATTTACTTTTACGCTTAATAATAACGATGAAATCAATGTTGTCACCGCCCTTTACTGGTCAAAAAAATGGCATGGTAGTTTAATAAATGATAAAAGTGAGGGGTTGTCATTGGCATTCTTCACCACTGATGATATGCCCGATAATATGAGCGAAGAGTATCAGCTCTACCTTCGTTACTTTGTCTCAAAATAAATCGTCATCAGATTGGATTACGTGGCCATACTCAGTACAATAAACGCCACTTCAACAAGGAGTTAACATGCTGGATATCATCCATTTTCCCCTGTTCCTCGTTTCGGTATTTCTGCTGTGTATCACGCCGGGTCCGGACCTCGCTTATGTGGTCGGGCAAAGCGTGGCCAATGGGCGACGCAGCGGCGTGATATCTGCGAGCGGTGTGGCGCTCGGCAGCTGTACGCATGCGTTGGCCAGTGCAATAGGCTTAACGGCGTTAATTACCGCCTCGCCGATGTTATTTACAGCGATTAAATATATCGGGGCTGCTTATCTTATTTATTTAGGTGGCAAGATGGTGTGGGAAACATTTATTGTCAAACCACAGGGATGTCGCTCACAGACTCAGGTGCCACGCTCCAATACACGTAATCTTTTAGTACGCGGTTTTATTACATCTATCACTAATCCCAAAGTGTTATTGTTTTTCATTTCGTTCTTCCCACAATTCGTCGTGGTAGAGGGTAACTATCATGCGAGTTCCTTCCTGCTGTTGGGACTAACATACGCGGTGATTGGGTTGATCACTGATGTGACGTTTGCCCTGCTGGCGGGCGGTGCTGCGAGTGCAGTATCGCGCAACATTACGCTGCAAAAGCTGCTGGATCGTATCGTCGGTATGACATTCATTGGCCTGGGAATTCGCCTGGCCCTGACCCGACGTTAAAAATGCAGAAGAGACAGCAAGTCTGATGATTGGCGATAGCGACTTAATCGGGTAACGTGAAGTGTCTTACGTTACCTACAAAATAATGACCGCACGCTAAGTTGCAGGAGAGCTCGTTCATGGCCGTTAATCCCAATATCATCGGCATCGTCAGCGATGAATTCACCAACCCAAATACCGTCACGATGCTGAATGAAATGACGCGCCAGTTAAACGCGCGTGGTTTAGTGACGCTGTTGCTGAATGTCGATTCAGCAGAAAGCTATCAACGTATGTTGCAGAATGCCGCATCTTTGCCGCTGGCGGGGTTGGTATTTCTGACATCCCTGTTTGAGGATGAATTGCATACCGCAGCAAAACTACTGCCTCACGTGGCGCCGGTGCCTTTAAGCCAGAGCCGTTAAGCTGGTGCTGAGGTCGTGCTTGCCGGTGGTTTCGATGCGGGTGCCGAGACGGGGTTATTGTTACTGTCTCAAGGACATCAACGCTTTTGCTTTATGCACAGTCA
>NZ_DAMDQC010000146.1:0-10984 GCF_032082325.1 Pantoea sp. CTOTU50773
CGGCACCGGGCGTGCCACTGAAAGCGGTAAAATGGATGTTCCAGCGTCACGCGCCATTGGCCGTCCGCTTCGATGGCAGCAAGTTCCAGCTGGAATGGATGTGGAACATGCTGCGTAACTGTGACATGCGCCATTATCAGGAAAACAAAGGACGCATGGTACGTATCGCGGAATACAGTCGTGATTGCCTGAAAGCATTGCGCGCCTCGACCGGTATCGCCTATGAAGGCCGGCAGGGTGGCACCTTGCAGTTGTTCCGCACTCAGCAGCAGTTTGAGAGCGCCAGCAAAGATATTGCCGTGCTCAAAGAAGCCGGCGTGCCATACGAACTATTGGAAGTACACAAGCTCCACAGCGTTGAACCGGCGCTGGCCACGACCGCACACAAACTGACCGGTGGGCTGCGTTTACCGAACGATGAAACCGGAGACTGCCAGCTGTTTACGCAGCGCCTGGCCGAGATGGCAGCCGCTGCGGGTGTCACCTTCCGCTATGACACCCAGGTTGATCAACTGCTGCGTGAAGGCAATCGCATTTACGGTGTGAAGTGTGGTGATGAGGTGGTTAAAGCGGATGCCTATGTGGTGGCCTTTGGTTCCTACTCGACCGCGTTACTGAAAGATATTGTCTCAATTCCGGTTTATCCGCTTAAAGGTTATTCCCTCACCATTCCGATTAAGAATCCCGACGCTGCGCCGGTGTCCACCATCCTCGATGAGACCTACAAAGTGGCGGTCACGCGCTTTGACGATCGCATTCGCGTGGGAGGCATGGCGGAAATTGTTGGTTTTAACACCAAACTGACGCCTGCACGACGTGAAACGCTGGAGATGGTGGTCAGCGATCTCTATCCTGAAGGCGGTTTTGTTGAACAGGCCACGTTCTGGACAGGATTGCGTCCGATGACGCCGGACGGCACGCCGATTGTCGGGCGTACGCCGCTGTCCAATCTCTATCTCAACACCGGTCACGGAACGCTGGGATGGACCATGGCCTGTGGTTCCGGTCAGCTATTGGCTGATTTGATTTCCGGTCAGAAACCGGCGATTGCCGCAGACGATTTGTCAGTACTGCGCTACCTGCCGGGTTTCGAACCCCATTCGTCGCCGTTGCGTAACGCTAACGCGGCGCGTTGAGACCTCAGGGAGAGCACAAGCATGTCACGTCCTACTGGCGCCACCATTAACCAACAGGCGCTGCGCCACAATCTGGCGATTGTACGGCAGGCTGCATCGCAGTCGCGGGTTTGGTCAGTGGTCAAAGCCAATGCATACGGGCACGGTATCGCGCGTGTCTGGCAAAGTCTGGCAGAGACCGATGGTTTCGCGCTGCTGAATATGGAAGAAGCGATTTTGCTGCGTGAGCAGGGTTGGAAAAAACCGATTCTGCTGCTGGAAGGTTTCTTCCATGCGGAAGATTTGACGCTGATTGATCGTTATCGCTTGACCACCAGCGTGCACAGCAACTGGCAGATTCAGGCGCTAGCCAAAGCTTCAATTTCTGCGCCAGTTGATATCTATCTGAAGATGAACAGCGGCATGAATCGGCTGGGTTTCCGTCCTGAACAGGTTCAGGCGGCGTGGCAGAAACTGCGTGCGTTGCCCAACGTCGGTGAGATGACGCTGATGGCGCATTTTGCGGACGCGGAAAACCCGGAAGGACTTATCGAACCGATGAAGCGCGTTGAACTGGCCGCCGAAGGTTTGGATTGCCCGCGCTCGCTCTCCAACTCTGCCGCCACGTTGTGGCATCCTGAAGCGCACTTTGACTGGGTGCGTCCGGGGATCATTCTCTATGGCGCATCGCCAAGTGGGAATTGGCAGGATATTGCCAGCAGCGGATTGCAGCCGGTAATGACCTTAAACAGTGAAATCATTGGTGTGCAGCAACTCAGTGCTGGCGATGGTGTGGGCTATGGCTATCGCTATCATGCATCGGGCGCACAGCGCATTGGTATTGTGGCCTGCGGCTATGCAGATGGCTATCCACGCCATGCGCCAACCGGCACGCCAGTGAGCGTCGACGGTATTCGCACCCAGACGCTGGGCGCGATCTCCATGGATATGATGATGATTGACCTCGAACCTTGTCCGCAGGCTGGGATTGGTTCCAAAGTGGAACTGTGGGGCAATCAGGTGAAAATCGATGAGGTGGCGAAAGCCGCCGGCACGGTGGGCTACGAGCTGATGTGTGCACTCGCGCCCCGCGTACCGGTTGAGATTATTTAAGCGCGGTCACGCTGCCGTGCATCTTCTTACTGCAGCGCCAGGCAATCAGGGCTAGCGCTGCACCTAAAAGCATCATCAAAGCCAGTGCTGATTTTTCTGCAACCGGCAATGCCACAATCATCAGGCTGCCACCCGCGCCGCACGCCATCTGAATAAACCCCTGCAATGCCGCGGCAACGCCTGCCTGCTGCTGATACGGCTCTAACGCGTAGCTGGTGGCCGGGCCAACGGTAAAGGCCAGCCCTGCAACCGATACCGCCACCGGAATCATATACAGCGCCCAGTGTGTCTGCCATACGGCAGGCAACAGCGTCATTCCCGCCAGCAGCAGAATGGCACCCATCAGCATGGTGACGAAGCCCATCGCCAGGCAGAAAGGGCGTCCGGCTTTACGGATGGTCTTATTCACAAACGCACTCACCAGCATGATCCAAAAGCCGTTAGCACCAAAGGCAAAGGAGAATTGCAGGGGCGTCAGACCCCCTTCCGTCATCAGCACGTGGGGTGCCAGTGACACATAAGTCAGCACCATGCCGAGCGCACCCGCATTGGCAAAGGCGAAGGCAAGAAAACGCGGTTCACGTGCAATCGCCGCGTACTGCGCCAGCGGCAATCCTTTAACTCGCAGCGTATCGGCAGGACGGGTTTCCGGCAGGCAGAACACCACAATCAAACCAATCACGGCAGCATAGCCACACAGGAACCAGAAGGGCGCACGCCAGCCGTAGGCTTCAGCAAGGATGCCGCCCAGCAGTGGCGCCAGTGCCGGCACTATATTCAGTGCACCATTGAGGAAACCATAGGCGCGTGCGGCTTCATCACCGCTTAAACGATCGCGCACGCCACTGAAGGCCACCACAGCACTGCAACAGACCGCGCAGCCCTGAATCAAACGGGCGAGGAAGAACACCGGCCATACGGTGGCGGTCGCAGCCACAGCGCTACCCACGATATAGAGTGCCAGGCCAATCAGCGCAATCGGCTTACGGCCAAAATTATCCACCAAAGGTCCGGTCACCAGTTGGCCGATGCCCATCACCAGTAAGAACAGCGGAATGGTAATCTGAATCAAACTGACCGGGCTATTCAGGCCTTCAGCGATTTGCGGCAGAGTGGGAAGGTAAAGATCGATGCCGAGCGGTGCCAGCAGCACCAGGCTTAAAAGCAGCAGGGTAAATTTTTGCATCTGAAACCAGAAACGTCCTGTTAAACAAGCGGGAAGGGTAATGACTTAGCCGGGAAAAAGAAAGGAATAAAAAAGCGATGTCTGCTGGACCAACACAGACATCGCCTCGAGGGTAGGATCAGTAAGCACCGTCACGGCGTAACACTACGCCTGCGGTTTTGAACAGAATGGCAATATCGGTCCACAACGCCCAGTTCTTCACATACCAGGAATCGAAATAGACGCGGGTGTCGTAGTCGATGTCGTTACGACCACTCACCTGCCACAGCCCCGTCATGCCTGGTTTCGCCATCAGGTAATAATCGACATCCCCTGCGTAGCGTTCCAGCTCAGCTTCGATAACCGGACGTGGTCCCACCAGACTCATCTCACCACGAATCACATTCCACAACTGCGGCAATTCGTCGAGACTGGTTTTACGCAGGAAGCCGCCAATTTTGGTGATGCGTGGATCGTTCTTCAGTTTGAAATCACGATCCCATTCGGCACGCGCTTCTTCACTGGTCGCCAGCAGGTTTTGCAATACTTCCTGGGAGTTAGTGACCATCGAACGGAACTTCAGGCATTTAAACTTCACACCGTCTTGCCCAACGCGTTCATGTCCATAAATGGCATTGCCGCCATCACGTTTCACCATCGCACACAGCAGACCAAATACCGGGGCAAGGAACAGCAGCAACAGTGATGCCACCACGATATCGAAAGTACGCTTGAGGAAGCGGGATGAGCGTTTCGCCAGATTGTTGCTGACGCGCAGGATCATCACTTCGTGGCTGAAGATGAATGACATATCAGTGCCATACAGCGGCACACCGCGCAGGGTTGGAATCACGGAGATGGAGCGGCACTTCATTTTGGACAGGAACTTCAGCCATTTATCGCGCACCACCTGCTGTTCAAACTCAGTGGCGACGATAAATTGCGTGTTGTCGCGATCCATCGTTTGCCAGTTGATGTCTTTCCAGGTGATCACGGGTACACCATTCACATTCTCAGGGTGGTGCTCATCTTCCAGTGAGATGAAAGCCTGGACGTTGTAGCCGAGGATTTCCTCACTCTGCAGGGCTGCATAAGCTTCCATGGCATTCTTGCCTGAACCAATGATGATGGTCTCTTTCTGCCACTGACCTGCGCGGTTAATGGCACGCTTGACCACCGCACGCATCAGCGGCAGCAGTAGCAGTGCGTAAGTCCAGCTAAACACCCAAACCATGCGCGAAAAATCCCACTTGGAGAAGGCAATCAGCGCCAAATCCAGCAGCGAGAAGACGAACAGGGTTTTAACAATCTCTTTTAACTCGAACCAGAACGGTTTGCGGTAAGTGTAATGACGCATGCGCACCCAAAACCACGCGGTGCAAAGTACAGAAAGCCCTAATTGAGCGATGAAGCGGTACTCAATCTGCTGCGGCGGAATAAAGGTGTCCAGTTCTCCCCAAATACCCTGAACGGTTGCTGCAGATAAAAACAAAGCCAGATTCAGAGCAATTAAATCCGAAAAGCTTAAAGCGACTTTTGCGATGAGATTTTTACGCAATCCGCTCCACGAGCGGGTTGCATCATTCATTACCAATGTACTTGCCATAAAACCTGCTCTCTTTTCTTAAGTAAAAGATGGCCTGACCAGAATCAAGTACGCGCTCAGGAGTTGTCCACCGAAAATAAAAAGAAATAATTTTTCAGTGCGATATAAGTCAATGCTGCCATAAGCGCTGCATGGAAAGGGCCGTTTGAGACGTGATGTACGTCACGAAAAGCTGCAGCAACGTTTAAGAGTATGCAGGAGTTATTTGACAGAGTTAATATGGAAATAGTCTTAAAAGGAAATAAATGCTGCGTGAAATAGTGAGTTAGCTAATTGAAATACAAGGTTAAAACTAAAAAAAAAACAGATAGAACGCTTCATTTTAAGACTGCTTTTAGGAATGACCGCCATACGAAGCGGATGGCGGCGGGGGTACATCAGGCGGGTTTTTTTAATACCCAGCGGTCTTGTTGCTTGTCATAGTGTCCGATCTGCAGATCGACGGGCTCGCCATCAATCCACGCCGGCACGCTGGTTTCATGATCCCAGCCATCGAGTTGGTAACTCAGGCCGGGGTTGGTATTGCAGGGAATGCTGATGGTATCGAGCTTTTCAGCATTCAGTTCTGCATCAACGATCTCGTAACGACCAATCTTTACCACGTGTCCCATGCGCTTCTCCCGTTTGTGCTGGGTGGAACAGTGATCATAGTCGCTCACGCGCAGTTTTGGCGTATTCGCGGTTAGGATTACTCCTTGTCTTCCATGACACGTACGCCAATTTTAACGATTTGGTTGTCCTCTTTCTCCGCCACGGTCCAGGTCAATTGGTTCCACTCCACCTGATCGCCCACCACCGGTGTACTGCCCAGCAGGCCCATCACCAGTTGACCGAGGGATTGCTGATCGTTGGTGGTTTCATCAAGTTCCAGCCCATAAATTTGCGCCACATCGCGTAAACGTGCCTCGGCATCCAGAATGAAGTCACCAAAGAAGCGTTGATCGAGCGCGACGGGTGGAGACTGACTGAACATTTTACCCAAAGCGGGCAAATCACGTTCACGTCCAATCACACATAGCACATCGCCCTCTTTAAGGCGCGTGCTACCGTTGGGATGCATCAGCGCGTTATCGCGGAACAGGGCAGCGATGCGCGTTTCGCGTGGCATCTGCAAATCACGCAGCGCGGCTCCAATACACCATTTATCAGCACTAAGTTGGTAAACAAACTGCTCCCAGGGGTTTTCAGGGTGGATGTCCAGTCCGACGCGGCTGATAGGTGATGCAGTAGGGGGAACCACCACTTTGGCGCGTTTGGCCGCATAGCCCAGTGAGGTGCCCTGCAGCATCAACGACACGAGAACCACGAAGAAGGCGATGTTGAAGTAGAGCTTGGCGTTTTCCAGCCCGGCCATCATCGGGAACACCGCGAGGATGATGGGTACTGCGCCACGCAGGCCAACCCAACTGATAAAGATGCGTTCGCGGCCGGTAAAACCTTTAAATGGCAACAGGCCCACCAGAATTGAAAGCGGACGCGCCACCAAAATCAGCCAGAGAGATAAAATCATGGCAGGAACGGCGATATGCCACAAATCAGATGGCGTCACCAGTAAGCCGAGCACGATAAACATGCCGATCTGACTCAACCACGCCATACCATCGAAGGTTTGCAGAATACCGTGACGGTTGCGGATCGGGCTGTTACCCAGCAGATAGCCACACAGGTAAACCGCCAGAATACCGCTGCCTTCCATCACCGTCGTCAGTGCAAACACAATGATGCCGCCACTTAACGCCAGCAGGGGATAGAGACCTTGCGCCAGATTGATACGGTTAATCAGTTGCTGTAGTGCCCAGCCGCCGCCCAGCCCCAGTACAATACCGAGACCGAACTGTTGCACCAGATGTACCACAAACATCCAGCTTAAGCCTGACTGGCCATGCTGGATCATGTCAATCAGCGTGATGGTCAGGAATACCGCCATGGGATCGTTACTGCCGGATTCAATTTCCAGCGTGGAGCTGACACGTTCGTTAAGCCCTTTATCCCCCAGCAGCGAGAAGACGGCGGCGGCATCGGTGGAACCGATAATCGCGCCAATCAGGAAACCTTGCATCAAATCGAGTTTAAAGAGCCAGGCTGCAGCCAAACCGGTCAAACCGGCGGTTATCATCACACCGACCGTGGCGAGTGATAATGCGGGCCCCAGTGCCACCTTGAATGAGCTGGCTTTGGTGCGCATGCCGCCATCCAGCAAAATAATCGCCAGCGCGAGGTTAGAAACCAGATACGCCACCGGGTAGTTGTCAAAAGCGATGCCGCCAATCCCATCAACGCCGGTCAACATGCCTAACGCAAGGAAGATTACCAGAATAGGGATGCCAAGCCGTGACGAGAATGAACTCAGAAGAATACTTGCTGCGACCAGCACGGAACCAATAATAAACAAACTGTAAATCATGCTGGCATTCAACGGCGTTCTCCTGCGGTACAAGCGGAAATGACAAACTGCGGGGGATTCACACAGACAAGGTGAAAAGATAATGCCTTATCAATAGCTTGTCAGCGCTTAATTGCATATTTTTTCAATCTGCGGAGCGCTATCCCATAGATCGTTAAAATTGTGTGAAAAATCAGCGGGGATTTCAGGCGAATGAGCGGTGGCGCGGAAAAGAAAAAGCCGGTCAATGACCGGCTTGATGTTCAGGCTTCTGCCACCTGTTTGTGGAAAAGTTCTCTAAATACTGGGTAAATGTCTTCTGGCTCGCGGATGTGCTGAATCGCGAAGTTATCAAACATGGCTTGCAGATGTTCATACTCACGCCACAGCGTCTGGTGCGCACGGCGCGTGATTTCGATGTAGCTGTAATAACGTACAACCGGCAAAATATGTTTGGCCAGAATCTCATGACATAACGGAGAGTCATCCGCCCAGTTGTCACCATCAGAGGCCTGTGCCGCATATATATTCCACTGCGCAGGGTCATAGCGCTCTTTAACCACTTCATCCATTAACTTCAATGCGCTAGAGACAATGGTGCCGCCGGTTTCCTGCGAGTAGAAGAACTCCTGCTCGTCGACTTCTTTCGCCTGCGTATGGTGACGGATATACACCACCTCCACATTTTTATAGGTTCGGCTCAGGAACAGATAGAGCAGAATATAAAAACGCTTCGCCATGTCTTTCGTGGCTTGGTCCATGGAACCGGAAACATCCATCAGGCAGAACATCACCGCCTGGCTGGAAGGCTCAGGGCGCTTCTCAAAGTTTTTGTAGCGTAAGTCGAAGGTATCAATAAAGGGTACGCGTTCAATGCGTGCCCGCAGTTCGGCAATCTCTTTGCGCAGCCGCTCCTCTTCCAGCAACTGAGCCGGTTCACTGTTCTCCACTTCCGTCAGCGTGGCTTCCAGTTCGTGCAGCATACGGCGTTTACCGGCGGTCATGGCAGTACGACGCGCCAGTGAATTTTGTAGCGAACGCACCACACTGATGTTGGCCGGTACCCCATTTGAGGTGAAGCCCGCGCGGTGCGTTTTATATTCGTTCAATTGGCGATGCTGATTTTTACGCAGATTTGGCAGGGCAAGATCTTCAAACAGCAAATCAAGATATTCATCTTTCGATATCTGGAAGACAAACTCATCCTGACCTTCACCGTCCTGACTGGCGTTGCCCTGACCGCTGCCACCGCCACCACCGCCCCCTTGTGGGCGCTCAATGCGGTCGTTCTGGACGAAATGATCGTTCCCCGGATGCACGCGATGGCGACTGCCGCCGCGTCCCTGATGGAAAATGGGCTCATTGATGTCATCGATAGGAATCGAGACAGATTCGCCGCTCTCCACGTCGGTGACCGACCGCTTGTTGATGGCCTCGGAGATCGACTGCTTGATTTGCGACTTGTAACGGCGCAGGAAACGCTGCCGATTGACCGCGCTCTTGTTTTTACCGTTCAGACGCCGATCGATAAAATAGGCCATACTTATCCCCCAAACTACAGTGTAAGCCAGGCCGGAACCACTCCGGCCTCCTGTTGCGGCGTCGCGGCGCCGCGTAGCTTACAGGTAACGATTAAGACGATTTACGCACGCGCAGATACCATTCGCACAGCAAGCGTACCTGCTTGCGGGTATAGCCTTTCTCCATCATGCGATCGACAAAATCATCGTGTTTTTTCTGTTCGTCCGTTGAGGTCTTGGTATTAAACGAAATCACCGGCAGCAACTCTTCGGTATTGGAGAACATTTTCTTCTCAATAACCGTGCGCAGTTTTTCGTAGCTGGTCCAGTTGGGGTTGCGACCGCTATTATTCGCCCGGGCGCGTAACACGAAGTTGACGATTTCGTTGCGGAAATCCTTCGGGTTGCTGATGCCCGCCGGTTTTTCAATTTTTTCCAGTTCCGCGTTCAGGGATTCACGGTCAAACAGCTGGCCGGTATCCGGGTCGCGGTATTCCTGATCCTGGATCCAGAAGTCAGCGTAAGTGACGTACCGGTCGAAGATGTTCTGGCCGTATTCGGAATAGGATTCCAGATAGGCGGTCTGGATCTCTTTGCCAATAAACTCGGCGTATTTCGGGATCAGATAGCCTTTGAGGAACTCCAGATAACGTTCAGCCTGCTCCTGCGGGAACTGCTCACGCTCAATCTGCTGTTCCAGAACGTAGAACAGGTGTACCGGGTTAGCCGCCACTTCGGTGTGATCAAAGTTGAACACGCGGGAGAGGATTTTAAACGCAAAGCGCGTGGAAAGACCGTTCATCCCTTCATCAACACCGGCGTAGTCACGATACTCCTGGTAGGATTTCGCTTTCGGGTCGGTATCTTTCAGGCTTTCACCGTCATAGACGCGCATTTTTGAGTAGATGCTGGAGTTTTCCGGCTCTTTCAAACGCGACAGGATAGAGAAGCGCGCTAAGGTCTCAAGCGTGCCTGGTGCACATGGCGCCGTCGTCAGCTCACTGTGATTAAGCAGTTTGTCGTAGATTTTGATCTCTTCCGACACTCGTAGGCAGTAAGGCACTTTTACGATGTAAACACGGTCCAGGAACGCTTCGTTGTTCTTATTGTTACGGAAAGTTACCCATTCTGACTCGTTGGAGTGCGCCAGAATGATGCCGTTAAACGGCAGGGCAGAGATCCCTTCAGTACCGTTGTAGTTACCTTCCTGAGTGGCGGTCAGCAATGGATGCAGCACTTTAATCGGTGCCTTAAACATCTCGACGAATTCCATGATGCCCTGGTTCGCGCGGCAGAGTGCGCCCGAGTAACCGTAAGCATCAGGATCGTTCTGCGCGTGGTTTTCCAGTTTGCGGATATCCACCTTACCGACCAATGCAGAGATATCCTGGTTGTTCTCATCACCCGGTTCCGTTTTGGCGATGGCCACTTGTTCCAGGATAGAAGGCCAGACTTTGACCACTTTAAAGCGGGTAATATCGCCGCCGAAGTCATGCAGGCGTTTTGCTGCCCACGGCGACATGATGGTGCCCAGGTAACGCCGCGGCACGCCATACTCTTTCTCAAGAATATTGGCGTCTTCCTGCGGGTTGAACAGGCATAGAGGATGATCGTTGACCGGGCTGCGTTCGCCATCAGCGCTCAGCACGTAGATCGGTACGCGTTGCATCAGGGCTTTCAAACGCTCAGCAAGTGACGATTTACCGCCACCGACCGGCCCCAGCAAGTAGAGAATCTGTTTCTTCTCTTCCAGGCCTTGCGCAGCGTGTTTCAGGTAGGAGACGATTTGTTCAATCGCTTCCTCCATACCATAAAACTCTTCGAAGGCGGGATAGCGTCCCATGACGCGGTTAGAGAAGATTCTGGAAAGGCGTGGCTCCTGCGCCGTGTCAACCATCACCGGCTCACCGATAGCCATCAATAGTCGCTCTGCAGCGTTGGCGTATGCACTGCGATCCTGCTTACAGATTGCGAGAAATTCCTGCAGTGTGAACTCTTCGTCCTTGGCAGCTTCATAACGCTGACGATAGTGATCGAATATATTCATAGCGATGCCCGTCCTTTCGTTTTTAGCACAGGTAA
>NZ_DAMDQC010000147.1:0-10681 GCF_032082325.1 Pantoea sp. CTOTU50773
CCGGTGCAGGTGCGGCAACGGCGCCCGGCGTCTGATTGACCATGCCCCAGAAGTAGCCGGAATGCCAGGCCATCTGCGTGGTGTTGAAATCCGTGGTCGCTGCCTGTAAGCGCGCGAGTTGCTCCGGATTAAGCGGGAGCATTGAACCTGGTGCCTGAGTCGTCATCGCGTTAAAAATTCCAGTGTCTGAAGTCCGGACCGATAAATGGCGGAAGAGAGGGTAGGTTACCGGGCTGTATATTAACGATTAAATACGCCTTCGACATAATTAATAACCAAAATGACTAAGTGGTTTTTCGGGTAATGTTAATCAGCAAAAGTGGTAAATAAAGTCGCCTTTATTCAATACGTTAATCAACATATTGCGGTATAGGCGTGCGCAAAATGCCCTTTTCATCGTAAGCGGGTGCGAAAAATCTGTGATTCAGGTAGAATTCGGCGGTTTTTAAGTCTGAGAGCCATTATGTCTACCACGCTGTTTAAAGAGTTCCAGTTCGAATCTGCCCACCGTCTGCCGCATGTGCCTGAAGGGCATAAATGTGGTCGTCTGCATGGCCATTCGTTCCTGGTGCGATTAGAAATTACCGGTGAAGTGGATGCGCATACCGGTTGGGTCATGGATTTTGCCGAACTGAAGGCGGCGTTTATGCCGATTTATGATCGTCTCGATCATCACTATCTGAATGATATTCCAGGCCTGGAAAATCCAACCAGCGAAGTGCTGGCAAAATGGATTTGGGATCAGATGAAACCGATCCTGCCAGAACTGAGTGCAGTGATGATCAAGGAAACCTGTACCGCAGGTTGTACTTATAAAGGTTAATCACTGTTGACGGGCTGCCGCTGTGCAGCCTGACTTTCAGCTATACGCTTCTTTACGTTCACTTCATCTCCTTGTCATCCGCCCCCTCTACGTTGTTGTCTCCTTCATTAAAGATCAAGAGAATCAACAATGAACTTCGTTAAACGCCTTTCTGTTATTGCTTTGCTGGTTTCCGCCTCTGCCGCCGTTCAGGCGCAAAACGTCCTCGATTTTCCGCAGCCTGAAAAAGTACCGGATGAGTTCTATGCCGTGACTGAAATTCCGGCGGGCGGGATGATTAAATATGAAACCGACGCGAAAACCGGTTTTATCGTGGCTGACCGTTTCCAGTCGATGCCGGTTGCCTATCCGGCAAACTACGGCTCACTGACCCAGTCACTGGGCGGTGATGGCGATCCGCTGGATGTGATCTTCTACACCCGCGCGCCACTGCAACCGGGCACACTGATCAAACTGCGCCCGATTGGCGTGCTGAAAATGATTGATGGTGGCGAAGTGGACGACAAGATTGTTGCGGTACCAACCAGCAAAATCGACCCAACCTATGACGACATCAAAGAGATGAAAGACCTGCCGAAAATGGAGCAGGAACGTCTGGAAGCCTTCTTCCGCGTGTATAAGCAGTTGCCAGATGGCCGTAAGAAAGTTGAGCTGAATGGTTTTGAAGATGCGGCGAAAGCTAAGGCTGAGATCAAACAGGCCTTCGACGCGTATAAAGCAAAGCAATAAAACCTAAGCATGCGTCGGCGGGGTAATGGAAAAAGTCGCTATCCATATCGTTTAGCCGGTGCGGTAATGAACAGGGTCGCCATCAATGGCGACCCTTCAAACAGGTTTGAGTCAGGTGCCGCAGGGATGCACACCTGATGAATCAGGCGATATTCAGATACTTATGTGTCTGCATCGAAAGGCGCCAGTTACGCGCAATGCAGGTCTCAATGCACAGTTTGGTGGCGGCATCGCCACGACTGATCGGTTGCAGCGCCACAATGCGCTTCTTATCATCATCATGCAGACCCGCCAGCAGCACATCTAACGCTTCGACATCACGCTCACGCGCCACCGGATGTTTAATCTCATCCGCACGCTGCAACGCCTGCGGCAGCACATCGTAACCGCCGCGCATATTGACCTTCGGTGAAACCGTCACCCAGGTGCTGTCAGAACAGTGCACTTCATGTGTACCGCTGGTCTCAATCTGGCACTCAAATCCGGCCGCTTCCAACGCCTCGGTCAACGGGCGCAAATCAAAAATAGCCGGTTCACCGCCGGTGATCACCACATGGCGCGCGGTCCAGCCCTGACGTTGAATGGTCTCGATCAGCATTGCTGCATCGGCACTGCCCCAGGCGTCACTCTCCACGGTTTTCACCAGAATGTCGCCCAGCGAGGTCTCCCGATCGGCCAGTTTTTCCCACGTATGCTTGGTATCACACCAGCTACAGCCCACCGGACATCCTTGTAAGCGGATGAACAGCGCCGGAACACCGGTGTAAAATCCTTCGCCCTGCAGGGTCTGGAACATTTCGTTAATCGGGTAGAACATTTTTTACTCACGTCTTAAATTCGAGGAGCAGATTATGGCAGATTTTCACCATCGGTTCACAGCTGCTTCGTGCCAAAAAAACAAAAGCCCCGCACGAGGCGGGGCTTTATCAGCGATGATGCGGCCCATCGGGACACATCAACAGAGCCTTACTGGCCTTTAACTTCTTTCAGACCGTTGAACGGAGCTTTGTCGCCCAGCGCTTCTTCGATACGAATCAGCTGGTTGTACTTAGCAACACGGTCAGAACGGCTCATAGAACCGGTTTTGATCTGGCCAGCAGCAGTACCGACCGCCAGGTCAGCGATGGTCGCATCTTCAGTTTCACCTGAACGGTGTGAAATCACCGCGGTGTAACCTGCATCTTTTGCCATCTTGATTGCAGCCAGAGTTTCGGTCAGAGAACCGATCTGGTTGAATTTGATCAGGATGGAGTTAGCGATACCTTTATCGATACCTTCTTTCAGGATCTTGGTGTTGGTCACGAACAGGTCGTCACCTACCAGCTGAATTTTGTCGCCCAGCACTTTGGTCTGGTAAGCGAAGCCCGCCCAGTCAGACTCGTCCAGACCGTCTTCGATAGAGACGATTGGGTACTGCTTGGTCAGATCTTCCAGGAAGTGCGTGAACTCTTCAGAGGTGAAAGCTTTGTTGCCTTCGCCAGCCAGCACATATTTGCCGTCTTTGTAGAATTCAGACGCTGCACAGTCCATCGCCAGGGTGATGTCTTTGCCCAGCTCGTAGCCTGCTGCTTTCACCGCTTCAGCGATAACAGCCAGCGCTTCGGCGTTAGAACCCAGGTTTGGCGCATAGCCACCTTCGTCACCGACCGCAGTGCTCATGCCTTTGGCTTTCAGCACTTTTGCCAGGTTGTGGAAAACTTCAGAACCCATACGAATGGCTTCTTTCACGTTTTTCGCGCCAACAGGCTGGATCATGAATTCCTGGATATCAACGTTGTTATCCGCGTGCTCACCACCGTTGATGATGTTCATCATCGGCAGTGGCATAGAGAATTTGCCTGGGGTGCCGTTCAGTTCAGCGATGTGCTCATACAGCGGCATGCCTTTAGCGGCAGCAGCAGCTTTAGCAGCAGCCAGAGAAACAGCCAGAATCGCGTTAGCGCCGAAGTTGGATTTGTTTTCGGTACCGTCCAGCTCGATCATGATTTTGTCGAGGTTAGCCTGGTCTTTAGCGTCTTTACCCAGCAGAGCTTGAGCAATCGGGCCGTTTACCGCGCCAACAGCTTTGGTTACGCCTTTGCCCATGAAGCGGGATTTGTCGCCATCGCGCAGTTCCAGCGCTTCGCGGGAACCAGTAGAAGCACCTGACGGCGCAGCTGCCATACCGACGAAACCACCTTCCAGGTGTACTTCGGCTTCAACAGTCGGGTTACCACGGGAGTCGATGATTTCACGACCGATGACTTTAACGATTTTGGACATTAGATTTTCCTCAGTACAAGTTAAACTAAAACTCCAGACAAACAACGCGTACCTTTGGTACGCGTTGCCGTTCTAACTTTTCTTACTTCGCCTGACGCTTCTGGAACTCATTAGCGGCTTTCACAAAGCCAGCAAACAGCGGATGGCCATCACGCGGCGTAGAAGTAAATTCCGGGTGGAACTGACATGCGACGAACCATGGGTGGTTCGGCACTTCGATGATCTCGACCAACTGATCATCCCCGGAGCGGCCCGCAATACGCAGACCCGCAGCTTCAATTTGTTTCAACAGCAGGTTGTTGACTTCATAACGGTGACGGTGGCGCTCAGTAATTGTCGGCGCACCGTACATCTGACGTACCAGGCTATCGTCGGAAAGCTGACAGGCCTGAGAACCCAGACGCATCGTGCCACCCAGATCGCTCTTCTCGGTACGGACTTCAACGTTACCTTCTTCGTCGCGCCATTCGGTGATAAGCGCCACAACAGGGTACTTACAGTCTGGCACAAATTCCGTAGAGTTCGCGTTTTCCATACCCACCACGTTGCGAGCAAATTCAATCAGCGCAACCTGCATACCCAGGCAAATGCCGAGGTAAGGAATATTGTTTTCACGCGCATAGCGTGCGGTAGCGATCTTGCCTTCAACGCCACGGTAGCCGAAGCCGCCAGGGATCAGAATAGCATCCAGATCTTTCAGAATTTCGACACCGCGGGTTTCAACATCCTGTGAATCAATCAGCTTGATGTTGACGGTTACGCGGTTCTTCAGGCCACCGTGTTTCAGCGCTTCGATAACTGACTTATAGGCGTCCGGCAGTTCAATGTACTTGCCGACCATACCGATAGTCACTTCGCCTGCCGGGTTCGCTTCTTCATAAATAACCTGTTCCCATTCTGACAGGTTAGCTTCCGGACAGTTCAAGCTGAATCGTTTACAAATATAATCGTCCAGACCCTGTGATTTCAACAGGCCCGGAATTTTATAAATGGAATCGACGTCTTTCAGAGAAATAACCGCTTTTTCTGGAACGTTACAGAATAAAGCAATTTTGGCGCGTTCATTAGCAGGGACTGCGCGATCGGAACGGCAAATCAGAATATCTGGCTGAATACCAATGGAAAGCAGCTCTTTAACGGAGTGCTGAGTCGGTTTGGTTTTCACTTCACCCGCCGCCGCCATATACGGAACCAGCGTCAGGTGCATATACATGGTGTGCTCGCGGCCCACTTCAACCGCCATCTGGCGAATCGCTTCGAGGAACGGCAGGGATTCAATATCACCTACGGTACCGCCGATTTCCACCAGTACGACATCATGACCTTCGCCGCCTTCGATAATACGTTCTTTAATGGCGTTGGTGATGTGTGGGATAACCTGAATCGTGGCACCCAGATAGTCACCGCGACGTTCTTTGCGCAGCACTTCTGAGTAGATACGACCGGTCGTAAAGTTGTTGCGGCGCGACATTTTGGTACGGATGAAGCGCTCGTAGTGACCCAAGTCCAGATCGGTTTCGGCCCCATCACCGGTAACAAACACTTCACCGTGCTGCGTTGGGCTCATGGTACCCGGATCGACGTTAATGTACGGATCGAGTTTCATGATGGTCACATTCAGACCACGTGCTTCAAGGATGGCTGCGAGGGAGGCTGCGGCAATGCCTTTACCCAGAGAGGATACGACCCCGCCGGTCACAAAAATATAGTTCGTTGTCATGCTGAACCTGAGAGTTTAGGTTTAAAGACGGTGGAATAACCAAGACGGGAAAATAGTATACCCGAAGTCGTCCTCAGCCACAATTGATGAATCACATCACCCCCCCGCATTGCAGCCGATAACATAGCGAATAGACGAGGGTGAAATGTTGACGTGCGTCACAAAGTTGCCGCTTGGCTGAATCGAGTAAGCTCAAGCGGACAATTTATGCGCAATGCAGGAATAATCGACAATTTGAAGAATAACCGCTTAGTCTTTGTTCTCACTGCATTTCACCTGCTGCCAGGCGGCTTCCATTTGATCCAGGGTCGCATCCTGCATCGCCAGTCCCTGCACGCTGATGATGGATTCAACCTGACGGAAGCGACGCTCAAATTTATCATTGGCTTTTTGTAAGGCGATTTCGGCTTTGCTGCCCAGATGGCGCGAAAGGTTGACGGTGGCAAACAGCAAATCGCCAATCTCCTCTTCCAGCTTGTCATTGTCGACCACCGCCTGCTGCGCTTCGTGCATCACTTCATCGATCTCTTCGTGCACTTTATCCAGCACTGGCCCCAGGTTGTTCCAGTCGAATCCCACCGTGCTACAGCGCTTCTGGATTTTGTAAGCACGCATCAGTGCAGGCAAGGCTTTAGGAATGTCATCCAGCACCGAATGCTGTGACTTCTCTGCGCGCTCGCTGTGTTTGATCGCTTCCCAGTTTTTCAGTACTTCCTGCGTGGTGTCGGCCTGCACATCACCAAAGATGTGCGGATGACGGCGCTCCAGCTTGTCGCTAATCGCATTGCAGATGTCATCGAAGTTGAAACGCTGTTGCTCATCGGCCATTTGCGCGTAAAACACCACCTGAAACAGCAGATCGCCGAGTTCACCGCGCAGGTCATCAAAGTCCTCGCGCTGAATCGCGTCGATCACTTCGTAGGTCTCTTCCAGCGTGTAAGGGGCGATGGAGGCGAAGGTCTGCTGACGATCCCACGGGCAGCCACGTTTCGGGTCGCGCAAGGTTTGCATGATGGTGAGCAGACGATTCAGGGCTGTCATGGGGAAATCCTTAGGGGTTAAAATGGAAAAGGTCGCCAAAATGGCGACCCTGAGGCACACCGAAATCTGGTCGACGCGCAGAGCAACCTGGACGTGCCATTTCGGGCGTACAGTAAATGCCAGGCTGCCCTTTCATGGCGGCCTGGCCACATCAGTTCAGACGGCGTGCGTCGATGATATCCGGCACCTGATTAAGACGCGCCAGCACGCGACCCAGCACCTGCTGGTTGTAGATTTCGATATCCATATCAATGGTTGCCAACTGCTTTTTGGTGTCGCTGCGGCTGGAAACGCCCAGCACGTTAACCTTCTCATTCGCCAGAATGGTAGTGATATCGCGCAGTAACCCGCTGCGATCGTTGGCGGTGACGCGTACCACCAGCGAATAGCCGCTCGAATAATCTTCGCCCCACACCGCATCGACAATACGTTCCGGCGCATGGGAGATCAGTTCGCTTAACTGGTCACAGTCGGCTCGGTGAATGGAAATACCGCGCCCCTGGGTGATAAAGCCCACGATATCGTCACCCGGGATCGGCTGGCAGCAGCGCGCAATGTGGTGCAGCAGATTGCCCACGCCTTCCACCACCACGCGTCCACTTTCTCTGCGCGCAGATGAAGGCTGATGTGATTTTTGCGTCAGCTGGCGCAGCGCTTCACGATCTTCCTCTTCCGCACTCGGCTTATTGAGTTTGGCCTGCAGGAAGTTGACCATCTGATTGAGGCGAATATCGCCGCCGCCAATCATCGCCAACAGCTCATCCTGCGAGCTGACGTTATAACGCGGCAGCAGAATTTTTTCTGCATCGCGGAAACTGATATCCAGCTGGCTCAACTCGCTTTCAAGAATCTGGCGGCCAGCCAGAATGTTCTTGTCGCGATCTTGTTTGCGGAACCAGGCGTGAATTTTTGAACGGCCACGGCTGGTGGTGATATAGCCAAGGTTCGGGTTCAGCCAGTCGCGGCTCGGGTTCGGCTGCTTCTGGGTAATCACCTCAATCTGATCGCCCATCTGCAATTGATAGGTGAACGGCACAATGCGACCGCTGATTTTGGCACCAATGCAGCGATGTCCGATATCACTGTGAATGTGATAAGCGAAGTCCAGCGGTGTTGAGCCAGATGGCAGATCGACCACGTCGCCTTTCGGGGTAAACACGTACACCCGATCGTCAAATACCTGACTGCGCACCTCTTCCAGCATCTCGCCGGAATCCGCCATCTCTTCCTGCCAGGTAATCAGCTTACGCAGCCACGCAATGCGTTCCTCGTGCCCTGCCGCACCGCGCGCGTTACTGGAAGTCGGGCCTTCTTTGTACTTCCAGTGCGCGGCCACGCCCAACTCCGCATCTTCATGCATCTGGCGAGTACGAATCTGGATCTCTACCGTCTTGCCCTGCGGACCGAGCACCACCGTGTGAATGGATTGATAACCGTTGGGTTTTGGATTGGCAACGTAGTCGTCGAACTCGCTGGGAAGATGGCGATACAGTGTGTGCACGGTGCCTAACGCGCCGTAGCAATCCTGCAAACGTTCTGCCACGATGCGCACCGCGCGCACATCGAACAACTCATCAAACGCCAGCGACTTTTTCTGCATCTTGCGCCAGATGCTGTAGATATGTTTCGGGCGGCCATAGACTTCAGCACGCACGCCCTCCTTCTGCATCTCTGCACGTAAGTTACTCACGAAATTATCAATGTAACCTTCGCGGTCAATACGTCGTTCATGCAGCAGTTTGGCGATGCGTTTGTACTCATCGGGGTGCAGATAGCGGAAGCAGTAATCTTCCAGCTCCCATTTGAGCTGACCGATACCCAGACGATTGGCTAACGGCGCATAGATGTTGGTGCTCTCTTTGGCGGCGAGAACACGTTCGTCTTCTGGTGCATCCTTCATTTCACGCAGGTGGGCAATACGCTCTGCCAGCTTGATAACCACGCAGCGGAAATCTTCCACCATCGCCAGCAGCATGCGGCGCACGTTATCCACCTGCTCGGAGGCCATAGAATCATTGTGGATGGCTTTCAGCTGGCGGATCGCGTCCATATCGCGCACACCATGTACCAGCGAGACAATGCCTTTGCCGAACGACTTTTCCAGCTCTTCTTCACTGACCACATCCGCGTTGGCCAGCGGGAACAGTAAGGCCGCGCGCAGGCTATCGTTGTCCATACTGAGCATGGTGAGTATTTCCACCATCTCAATACCGCGCCACAGCAGCAGAGCCTGATCTGGATGGTTGTGCGTTTCGGTTTCACAGTAGCGCCAGGTGTCCGCCAATCGCTGACAGGATTGCGGATTATTGATATTTAAACTGGCGATCCACTGGTCAAGGGCAAACTCCCCTTCCGTATTTAAATGCGCACTTCTAACCGCAACCATATCCTCTCCTGCCATAACGACGAAAACGCCGCTTATGCTTTGCTAAACAGCACCATGGACTCGAGATGACTGGTATGTGGGAACATATCCAGCATCGCGACCCTTTCCAAATGGTAGCCCGCCGACAGTAATGCCTGACTGTCGCGCGCAAGTGTTGTTGGGTTACAGGAAACATAGACCACGCGTTGCGGCGCAAGTTTAACGATATGCGACATCACACCCGCGGCCCCAGCACGTGCTGGATCCAGTAACACCTTGTTAAATCCCTGCGCTGCCCAAGGCTGGTGGGCAACGTCTTCCTCCAGGTTGTGCTGGAAAAAGCGGACATTTTTAAGATTATTCAGCTCAGCATTATACGCTGCCTGGTGGACTAATGCTGCAACACCCTCCACACCCACAGCATTTTGTACGAACTTTCCTACAGGCAAAGTGAAATTACCCATACCGCAAAACAGATCCAGCACCCGATCTTCGGGCTGTAAATCGAGCCATTCAATGGCTTTTGTCACCATCTGCTGATTCACGCCATCATTCACCTGGATGAAATCCTGCGGGCTGAAAGTCAGTTTCAAATCAAACGATTGGTAGAAAGGTGCGTAATCCCCCAGCGGCTGCAAATGCTCGCTGCCGTCCGCCAGATACAACATCAGCTGATGCTCATGCGAAAAGCGTTCCAGTTTTACATGATCGCCTGCGGACAATGCATCAAGATGACGCAGCACCATCACCGGGCCATTATCTGCCAGCACTAACTCGACATGCCCCAGTCGCCGTGCGGCCTGTAAGCTGCTAAGACACTGGTGCAACGGCTGCAGTAACGCTTCAAGCTCGGGCACCAAAATGGGGCATTGAGTTAACTCAACCAAATCGTTGCTGGCCGCCTGGCGGAACCCCATTTGTAAACGCTGCTGTTTAGGCTGCCATTGCAGTCCCAGACGGGCGCGACGGCGATAGCCCCAAGTGTTGCCGCTGATGATCTCATTCACCTGCACCGGCAAAGGCGCATCCCGGCTCAACATTCGGCTCAGCGCACGTGCTTTACTGTCCTCCTGTAACGCGATCGCGGCATGCTGTTGCTGGCAGCCACCACACACGCCAAAGTGCACACAGCGCGGTTTTTCCCGCTGTGCGCTTGGCTGCATAATCTTTTTGGCTTTGGCCCGCGAGAACTGACGTTTATCTTCCACGACCATAACTTCGGCCTGTTCACCCGGCAGTGCGCCGCTGACAAACATCGCTTTGCCATTATGGCGCGCAACACCTTGTCCAAAGGGGTCAAGGTCTTCGATAGTGACGGTAATACGCTGCTTTGTCGCCACACGCTGTTTTGCGGAGTAAAATTGCGCCATAGTGTTGTGAATTCTCTAAATTAATGGGGTGTGCCATCGCAAGCGGATTGTGCACAGGGATATCAATGCCAGGAGTTGCCAGGCCACAATTATGACCAAATATAGCCTGCGGGCGCGAATGATGATTTTGATACTGGCGCCAACGTTAATGATTGGTCTGCTGCTCAGTACCTTCTTCGTGGTGCACCGTTATAACGAATTACAACATCAGGTGCGCGATGCCGGATCGAACATTATCGAACCGCTGGCAGTCTCCAGCGAATACGGCATGAGCTGGCACAATCGTGATGCGATTCGCGAGCTGGTCAGCCTGCTGCATCGTCGTCATTCCGATATTGTCCGTGCCATTACCGTTTTCGACAACAACAATC
>NZ_DAMDQC010000148.1:0-10661 GCF_032082325.1 Pantoea sp. CTOTU50773
CTCCGATGGCTTACATCGAGCTGGTTGATCGTCCAGAAGCTCAAGCAGAAGCTGCTGCAGAGTAATTTGCAGTAACGTAGAAAACCCGCTTCGGCGGGTTTTTTATTGTCTCCAATTCCCCATCCCCCCCATCTTTCGCTATGCTGAACGCTGTTGTAAGTCGTAGAGGTTCAATATGTGGTTAATTGACCAGCTGGTAGAACAGCAGATACGCGCCGCGCAGGAAAAAGGTGAACTAAGTAATCTACCAGGTGAAGGTGCACCTTTACAGCTCGAAGACGAAAGTGGCGTGCCGCCTGAGTTACGTACGGCATATCGATTACTGAAAAACTCAGGTTTTTTACCCCCTGAACTTGAAATGCGCCGCGAAGCTGTGCAACTCAACGATCTTTTACAGCTTTTGGATCCTGACGAGCATCAAGCCAGTGAACTCAAAAAAAGATTAACCCTGCTGGAGATGAAGTTACAGCAGGCAGGAATGAGCACAGATTTTTTACGTGGTGAATATGGCGGTGCCATTCGACACCGCATGCTTCAGGAGAAGTAACATGTATAAAATTGGCCAGCTGGCTAAACTTGCTGACGTTACGCCTGACACCATACGTTTTTATGAAAAGCAGCAAATGATGGATCATGAGATTCGCACTGAAGGCGGATTCCGTCTCTATAATGATGATGATCTTCAGCGCTTACGCTTTATCCGCTATGGGCGTCAGCTCGGTTTCAGCCTGGATTCGATCCGCGGTTTATTATCGATCCGTATCGATCCCGAGCACCATACCTGTCAGGAGTCCAAAGCGATCGTGGCCAGGCGTCTGGATGAAGTGAATGGCATGATTGCCGAGTTGCAAACCATTCAGCGCTCATTAGAACGTTTAGCCGCGACCTGTTGCGGGGATCTACATAGCAGTGCCTGCTGTTCTATTCTTGAAGCGCTGGAAAAAGGTGAAGAGCCGCAGGTGGAAATTTGTTGTAGCAAGGATTGAATTTCACACAGGAAAGCCTATAGTTGCGCCATTATTAACCGGAGGACATTATGAGTCGCTATCAGCATCGCAAAGGCAAGATTAACGATAACGCTTTGGAGGCACTGTTACATGATCCGCTGTTTCGTCAGCGAGTTGAACAGAATCAGAAAGGGAAAGGCAGCTACCGACGTAAAGATAAACATGCGAAGGGGAGAAACTGGGAGTCCAGTGATAAGCAGAAAAGTTTATCACTGGCCTTCTGCTTTACAGACAAAAAAGCCGCCTGCACTTGGCGGCTTTTTTATCACAGTTTATCGCTGTTCTGCTGTTTCAACAGATCGCGAATTTCAGTGAGCAACACTTCTTCGTTGGTTGGTTTTGGCGCTGGTTTTTCAACTTCTTTCTTCTGATACAGCTTGTTCATCAGTTTGATGGCCATAAAGATGGCAAAGGCGACGATGACAAAATCAAAAATGGTTTGAATAAAGTTACCGTATTCCATTACGACAGCAGGTACATCACCCTCGGCCGGTTTTAGGACCCACTTAAACTGTTTAAAATCGACTCCGCCAATCAGTAATCCCAGTGGTGGCATGATGATATTCGCGACCAGTGATGAAACAATCTTGCCGAAAGCGGCACCGATAATCACACCGACTGCCAAATCCACCACGTTCCCACGCATTGCAAAATCACGAAACTCTTTGAATAAACTCATTGTTATCTCCTTGCCTTGGCCAATGGCTAAAGTCTAACAAACCTTTGTGCAATTGCCATGATAACAGCGGATTAAGCAAAATTATCATGGCGGGCAAACGCCCGCGGCGATTTAGAGGAAGAAAGGACTTGGCTGGAAGAGACGTTCAACATCTGGGACAAACTTCTTATCTGTCAGGAACATAATGACATGATCGCCCTGTTCAATACGCACGTTGTCGTTAGCAATGATCACTTCATCGCCACGTACGACAGCGCCAATAATCGTACCCGGCGGTAGTTTGATATCTTCAATTAAACGACCCACTACGCGGGAAGTGGTCTCTTCACCGTGCGCAATAGCTTCAATGGCTTCGGCAATCCCGCGTCGCAGTGAGGAGACGCCAACAATATCTGCCTTGCGCACGTGACCAAGCAGGGCGGAAATGGTGGCCTGCTGCGGAGAGATGGCAATATCGATCACGCTACCCTGAACCAGATCGACATAAGCACGACGCTGGATCAAAACCATGACCTTTTTCGCTCCCATCTTCTTTGCGAGCATGGCCGACATAATGTTGGCTTCGTCGTCATTGGTGACGGCGATGAAAAGATCCACCTGATCAACATGTTCTTCGGCGAGCAACTCCTGATCTGAAGCATCACCATAAAACACCACGGTGTCGTGCAGACGCTCAGCCAGTTCTGCTGCGCGTTGTTGATTACGTTCAATCAACTTCACGCTGTACTGTTTTTCCAACCGCTGGGCCAAACCAAAACCGATGTTGCCGCCGCCGACCAGCATAATGCGCTTGTAGGGTTTCTCAAGGCGCTGCATTTCGCTCATTACCGCACGAATATGCTGGCTCGCGGCAATAAAGAAGACTTCATCACCCGCTTCGACGATCGTGGAACCCTGAGGGCGAATAGGGCGATCCTGACGGAAAATAGCCGCTACGCGTGTATCAATATGCGGCATATGTTCACGCAAAATGGACAACGGGTTACCGACCAGTGGCCCACCGTAATAGGCTTTTACTACTGCAAGGCTCACTTTCCCTTCGGCAAAGTTAACTACCTGCAATGCGCCAGGATACTGAATCAGGCGATAGATGTTGTCGATAACCAACTGTTCCGGTGAAATCAAATGATCGATAGGTACGGCTTCCGGTACAAACAGCTTTTCGGCATCGCGCAAATATTCCGCCGCGCGAATACGGGCAATTCGGTTTGGCGTATTGAAAAGCGAATAGGCAATCTGACAGGCAATCATGTTGGTTTCGTCGGAACTGGTGACAGCAACCAGCATATCGGCATCTTCAGCACCGGCTTCACGCAATATACGTGGATGGGAACCATGGCCGTGCACCACGCGCAGGTCAAATTTGTCCTGCAACGCGCGCAGACGGGTGGCATCCGTATCAACAACAGTGATGTCGTTATTTTCGCCCACCAGGTTTTCAGCAAGTGTGCCGCCAACCTGCCCGGCGCCGAGGATAATAATTTTCATCGTTGAATCGCTCTTGTCAGAATGCGCCGCACTATTTCTTTATCAACTTAGCGTAAAAGAATCCGTCACCGCCATCAACGCTCGGGAAGACTTGCCACCCATTGATTTGGCCTTCGGGCAGCTGCTCAGCGGCGGCATCATCGTGCTCAGCCAGAAAGGCCGCGATCTGCTGATGGTTTTCTTCGGGCAGGATCGAGCAGGTCGCGTAAATCATCGTGCCGCCGGATTTCAAACGTGGCCAAACTGCATTGAGGATTTCGCGCTGCAGTGCAGCCAGTTCAGGGATATCACGATCGCGGCGCAACCATTTGATATCAGGGTGACGTCGAATCACTCCGGTTGCAGAACAAGGTGCATCCAGCAGAATACGGTCAAATTGCTGGTCGCCGCACCACTCTGCAGGTGTCCGGCCATCGCCCTGACGCACTTCGGCTTGCATACCCAGGCGCTGCAGATTTTCATGCACGCGGGTCAAACGTTGTTGATCGATATCTACCGCCAGCACGTTTGCCTGAGGGGCGATTTCCAGAATATGCGTGGTCTTGCCGCCGGGCGCTGCGCAGAGATCGAGAATGGCTTCATTTTTTTGTGGCTCAAGCAGCAGAGCACAGCGCTGTGCAGACAAATCTTGTACTGTCACCCATCCTTGATCGAAGCCCGGTAACTGACTGACAGGAGCAGGGGATTCAAGGCGCAGAGCATCCGGCGCATCGGCGGGGAAGGCTGCTTTATCTTCAGCCTGCAACAGGTTCAGCCACGCATCACGGCTATGGTGCTGGCGATTGACGCGCAACCACATCGGCGGTCGCTGATTATTGGCGTCAACGATCTGCTGCCATTGATCTGGCCAGGCTGTCTGCAAACGCTTAAGCAACCAACCGGGATGCCAGTAGCGCTGTGGGCCTTGATCCACTGCAGCAACCAGTTCCTCTTGCTGACGCTGGAACTGACGCAGTACACCGTTAATCAATCCCTTCAGCGCCGTACGCTTCAGGACTTCTGCACCGGCAACCGTTTCGGCCAGTGCGGCATGTGCTGGCACGCGCGTGTACAGCAACTGATACAACCCAACCATTATCAGGTAATGCAGTACGCGCTGCTTTCCCGTTAACGTGCGCTCCATCAGTTTGCCAATCAGCGCTTCCAGTTGTGGCAGAGTGCGCATTACGCCAAAGCAGAGTTCCTGCAACAGCGCGCCATCTTTATCAGCCAATGTTTTTTGCGCGCCAGGCAGAATGGCACTGAGCGATTCACCTTTATCTACCACGCGTTCAATCAGTTGCGCGGCGAGACTACGCAGGTTAGTTGCTTTTTTCATATTCATTCATCAAACAAAAAAGCCCGGTTAAACCGGGCTGGAGATCAGGCCAGAAGGGTGCCAGTGGCAAACCATTCACGACGCGAATTCAGCAGATCTTGCGCGGACATGGCTTTCTTACCCGCAGGCTGCAGCGAAAGTAGATTGAGTACGCCGTCAGCGGTGGCAATCTGAATGCCATTTTTATCAGCATGGATGACTTCGCCCGGCTGTTTGTTCTGATGAGGTAGAACGCTAGCCTGCCACACTTTGACGGGTTGATCCTCGATCAGGAAGAAACTCACCGGCCAGGGATTGAAGGCACGAATGCAGCGCTCAAGCTGTGCAGCAGAAAGTGACCAATCAAGACGCGCCTCTTCTTTACTCAACTTCTCAGCGTAAGAAACCAGCGCTTCATCCTGCACTTCAGGCTGAGCTTTGCCGCTGGCAAGCAGATCGAGTGTATCCAGCATACTTTGTGGCCCAAGCTCGGCCAGCTTGTCATACAGTGATGCGCTGGTGTCTTCAGGCGTGATAGGACAGGAGAGCTTATGCAGCATGTCACCCGTATCCAGACCCACATCCATCTGCATAATGGTCACGCCGGTTTCGCGGTCGCCAGCCCAGAGCGAACGCTGAATGGGCGCCGCACCGCGCCAGCGTGGCAGGAGTGAACCATGGACATTGATGCAACCGAGTCGCGGCATATCGAGAACCGCCTTCGGCAGAATCAGGCCATAAGCCACCACCACCATGATATCGGCTTGCAGGTCAGCAACCAGTTGCTGATTATCTTCAGGTTTTAGCGATTTTGGCTGGAACACGGGAACATCATGCGCCTGTGCCAACATTTTGACAGGGCCTGGAGTGAGTTTATTACCGCGTCCTGATGGACGGTCGGGCTGAGTAAATACGCCAACTACCTGATGCTCAGAAGCAAGCAGCGCGTCGAGATGACGCGCTGCAAAGTCAGGTGTACCGGCAAAGATAATTTTTAGCGATGCAGACACAGTTTAACCTTCTGTTAGTACTCAGGCTTCGCGTGCGTTCATGCGGGCCAGCTTTTCCAGTTTCTGTTTGATGCGCTGACGCTTCAGCGGCGACAGATAATCGATAAACAGCTTGCCATCCAGATGATCGATTTCATGCTGGATACAAATCGCCAGCAGACCATCCGTTTCCAGCTCAAAGCTCTTACCGTCACGATCCTGCGCACGGACTTTGACCCATTCCGCACGCGGCACAAAGGCACGCTGTTCAGGGATTGAGAGGCAGCCCTCTTCAATACCGGTTTCACCGCTTTTTTCCAGCAGTTCCGGGTTAATCAACACCAGACGTTCGTCTCGATTTTCAGAAACATCGATAACAATGATGCGTTGATGAATGTCGACCTGAGTGGCCGCTAAGCCAATGCCTTCTTCGGCGTACATGGTTTCAAACATGTCATCGACAATGCGCTGAACGTCTGCGTTTACGGTAGCCACCGGCGCAGCGATTTTGCGAAGGCGATCATCAGGGAAATGTAATACCTGCAAAACTGACATAAATATCCAGATCTGTATGCGTTAAAGAAAAGATTACTACCTCATATTGTAGACTTTTTGTGGCCTGATTGACAGCATTGCACCGCATGTGAGCGGGCTTAAGGATGGACGCGTGGAGCGAGTGGAAGGGATACTCCGGCTGGCAAATGTTAAAGGCCTGCGCCGGCATCGCGTAGTGAATCTCGCGCGGAATTTGCAAACCGGTGCTGCCGTCGATGACGAATTACTGCACAGCCATGGTTTGAATGAATTACAGCGCCAACAGTTTAACGATTATTGCCCACGGCAACTGGCGCGCACGTTACAGTGGTTGGATCAACCTCATCATCATTTAGTCTCCTGCATAGATGCTAATTATCCGGGCCCCCTGGCTGAAATCAGTCAACGCCCCTCATTGCTCTATGTGGCTGGGCAACTCTCCGTTTTACAGTCACAGCAATTAGCTGTGGTGGGCAGTCGGCACTGTTCCCACTATGGCAAAGAGTGGGGCACATGGTTTACACAGCAACTTGCACTCAGTGGGTTGACCATCACTAGCGGGCTGGCTCGCGGTATTGATGGCGTTGCACACCGTGCAGCCTTGGACGCAAGTGGAAAAACAATCGCAGTGCTGGGCAGCGGCTTGCAACATATCTACCCCAAAAGCCATCAGTCGCTGGCGCAGGCGATCATGGATAACGAAGGGGCTTTAGTCTCTGAATTTCCTCTTGATATGGCGCCACATGCGGTGAATTTTCCGCGCCGTAACCGCATCATCAGTGGGTTAAGTCAGGGGGTGCTGGTCGTTGAGGCTTCACTGAAAAGCGGTTCGCTGGTCACGGCTCGCTGCGCGCTGGAACAAAACCGCAATGTTTATGCATTACCCGGAGCATTGGGTAATGATGGCAGTGAAGGTACGCATTGGTTGATTCAGCAGGGGGCACTGTTGGTTGCCCATCCAAATAACATCCTTGAAGATTTGCATTCCACATTGCAATGGCTGCCGGCAACCACTTCAGAAACAA
Organism: Pantoea sp. CTOTU50773; assembly: GCF_032082325.1. Taxonomy (NCBI): domain Bacteria; kingdom Pseudomonadati; phylum Pseudomonadota; class Gammaproteobacteria; order Enterobacterales; family Erwiniaceae; genus Pantoea; species Pantoea sp. CTOTU50773. The sequence continues at coordinate 7,020 of NZ_DAMDQC010000148.1, forward strand.
TATATTCACAAGACAGTGACGATGTTCCATTGCCATTTGCAAGCGTGTTGGCTAACGTAGGTGATGAGGTTACACCTGTTGACGTCGTCGCTGAACGTGCCGGCCAACCTGTGCCAGTTATCGCAGCCCAGTTGCTGGAGCTGGAGTTAGCAGGATGGATCGCAGCTGTACCCGGCGGCTATGTCCGATTGAGGAGGGCATGCCATGTTCGACGTACTTATGTACTTGTTTGAGACCTATATCCACAACGAAGCTGAAATGCGTGTTGACCAGGATAAATTGACCGATGATTTGGCCGATGCGGGTTTTCATCGTGAAGATATCTACAATGCGTTGAATTGGCTTGAACGTTTAGCGGACTATCAGGATGGTCTGGTGGCGCCTGTACAATTGGCCGCAGATCCGCTCTCAATGCGAATTTATACGGACGAGGAATGCCAGCGTCTTGATGCTGATTGTCGCGGTTTTATTTTGTTCCTGGAACAAGTTCAGGTGCTGAATATGGAAACGCGCGAGATGGTCATCGAACGGGTCACGGCTCTTGATACTCAGGAATTTGATCTTGAAGATCTCAAATGGGTGGTGCTGATGGTGCTGTTTAACATCCCTGGATGTGAAAACGCTTATCAGCAGATGGAAGAACTGTTATTCGACGTCAATGAAGGTATGCTGCATTAATTTGCGATTAATGCATCCGGAAATATGAGTAAATCAGCACTATTTTCTGTGCGTAAACACGATCCCTGCCCCGCTTGCGGGGCAGATTTAGTGATACGCAGTGGTAAACACGGCCCGTTTCTTGGCTGTGTGAATTATCCAACCTGTGATTATGTTCGTCCCCTGAAAAATCAGGCTGATGGACATATCGTTAAAGTGCTGGAAGGGCACGCGTGTCCTCAGTGCGGCGCAGATAAAGTTCTGCGTCAGGGGCGATTTGGGATGTTTGTTGGTTGTAGCCACTATCCGGAATGTGATTACACAGAAACTATCGATAAGCCCGACGAGACCGCGATTGCCTGTCCCCAATGTCAGAACGGAAAGCTGGTTCAGCGCCGTTCGCGCTATGGCAAAACCTTTCACTCCTGCGACCGTTACCCCGATTGCCAATTTGCAATCAATGCAACGCCTGTTGAAGGTATCTGCCCGCATTGCCAGTTTCCCTTATTAATAGAGAAGAAAACCGCACAAGGCATGAAGCGCTTATGCGCCAGCAAACGCTGTGGCAAGCTCATCGCCCAGGACGAAGAACGATCATGAAGCAAAAAGCGTATGTCCCCGGAAGTCTCGAATTTTGCATCGAGCAACTACAACAGCAGGCCGTTATTGCCTATCCAACCGAAGCGGTGTTTGGTTTAGGTTGCGATCCCGATAGCGAAAGCGCCGTCATGGCCTTACTGGCGCTCAAACAGCGTCCGGTTGAGAAAGGGCTTATCCTGATTGCAGCAGATTATGCGCAACTGGAACCCTACATTGCTGATCGCGAACTCACGGTGCTACAGCGTGAGCGAATGTTTGCTAGCTGGCCAGGGCCGGTGACTTATGTTGTTCCGACAACACCGCATACGCCACGCTGGCTAACAGGACGTTTCGATTCGCTGGCTATCCGCGTTAGCGATCATCCGGATGTGCAGGCACTTTGCCGTGGCTTCGGCAAACCATTGGTGTCTACCAGCGCCAATCTCTCCGGCGAGGCGCCGTGCCGCAATGCTGATGAAGTTGCACAGCAATTCGGTGCTCAATTCCCCGTGTTGCATGCTGCAACGGGCGGGCGGCTAAATCCTTCTGAAATTCGCGACGTTATCAGCGGCGAACTTATTCGTCAGGGTTAATTTATGGAACACTTCGCCGTTTTTGGTCATCCCATTGCACACAGTAAGTCACCTTTCATTCATAGTCTCTTTGCCGAGCAGACAGGAATCGCGCACTCTTATGGCCGGGTTTGTGCACCGCTGGAGGGGTTTCCTCAGTCAATTAGCGACTTTTTTACTGTCGGTGGAAAAGGTGCAAATGTCACACTGCCGTTTAAACAACAGGCGTGGGAACTGGCCGATGAACTCAGTGAACGTGCAGCCTTATCTGGGGCGGTTAACACATTAAAGAAAAAGGCAGATGGCTCGATCTTTGGTGATAATACCGATGGGATTGGCCTGCTAAGCGATCTGGAACGATTGAATTTGATCCGTTCTGGTGACCGCATTTTACTGGTGGGAGCCGGTGGTGCGGCTCGTGGTGTGATCCTTCCCCTGCTTTCTTTTGGATGTTCAGTGGTAGTGGTCAACCGAACGGTTGCCCGTGCTGAAGAATTGGCAAATATCTTCCAGCATAGTGGGGATATAAAGGCGAGCAGCTTTGCTGAGCTCTCCGGCCAGGCATTTGATCTGATCATCAATGCAACTTCCAGTGGCGTTGAGGGTAAAGTGCCGCCGTTGCCAGACTCATTGATCACCCCGCAAACACGCTGCTACGACATGTTCTATCAGCAAGGGCTGACGCCATTTTTGTTGTGGTGTCAGCAGCACGGTGCGGGTCAGCTGGCAGATGGATTGGGCATGCTGGTGGGGCAGGCGGCACATGCTTTCCAATTGTGGCATGGCGTGATGCCAGAAATTACCCCCGTTATTGCCCAATTAAAGCAGGCCATGAAGGAGTGAATCAGGCGATCCATTTTCCCGATCGTGAAAGTTGGGACGAGGAACGAGGAGCGATCGTTTTTCCGGTGTTGGTGCAAGGAATGGGGTTAACTTGTGCCATCAAGCCAGACGCATTACAGGACCGACTCGGAACGGGTGCAGCGATGGCGCTGTTTAGCGCGCATCGCTGGGATTTGGAAGAAGAAGCGGAAGCGCTTATCCGGCAGGATGAGATCGATGATCAAGGTTGGATCTGGCTCGCCTGAGCGAGGTATTCATCTTTCCAGCCAACATAATTGCTCGATGAATAGAGCAGACCTGCGATTTCCGCCTCACTCAATGGGCGGATTTGTTTCACCGGGCTGCCTAAATAGAGATAGCCGCTCTCCAGTCTTTTACCCGGCGGAACCAGACTACCCGCTCCGATCATGACATCCTCTTCAACAAACACGCCATCCAGCAAAATCGATCCCATTCCAACCAGCACGCGATCGCTGATATGACAGCCGTGCAGCATTGCTTTATGGCCTACAGTCACGTCTTCACCAATCACTAAAGGGTGCCCTTCCGGGTTGCTGGTGGATTTATGCGTGACGTGCAAAACGCTGCCGTCCTGAATATTGCTTCTTTTACCTATCACGACTTTGTTCACATCACCGCGGATAGCAACCAGTGGCCAGATGCTGACATCGTCGGCGAGCTGCACTTCACCCACCACTACGCTACTGCGATCGATCATTACGCGATCGCCGATTTCTGGAAAATGGTTCTTATAAGGTCGTAGGGCTACAGACATGATCTTTCTCCTTTTGCACTTTATACTCCTAGCCTGCGGCTTATCAGGCTGGCAAACAAGATGAATTTTGAGCGGATCGCTCGCGATCTCAGCGAAAAGATTGAAAACTCGCCAGTCGATTAAAAAGATCGAAAAAAGGGGTTGTGCAAAAAAATCGGATCCCTATAATGCGCCACCACTGAGACGGCAAAGCGGCAACGCAGACGGCTCAGCAGG
>NZ_DAMDQC010000149.1:0-10604 GCF_032082325.1 Pantoea sp. CTOTU50773
AGCAGTTGCGTTTGTTGATCCCAAAGTTTGGTTTCACTCAAGACTTCTTCAAAATGCTGACGCAGCGGTTCGAGTGGCATCGAGTAATCAAGATATAGAAATACTGAACCCAATATTTGGGCATTATTGCGCGTCCAGTTCTGGAAGGCGTTCTCGGTAAAGTAGGTAATTGGCAGCACCAGTCGGCGCAGGTCCCAGATACGCACTACAACATAGGTCAGGTTGATCTCCTCAATCCAACCCCATTCATTTTCAACCACAACCGCATCATCAATTTTGATCGGTTGTGTGAAAGCGATCTGAATGCCAGCAAACAAATTAACCAGTGATTTCTGCAATGCAAAACCGATAATGATGCCGGCCACCCCAGCTCCGGCGAGGATAGTGGTGCCGAATTTTCTCACGCCGGGAATGCTGATAAGAATTAGAGAAAGGCAGAATGATACAAGGAGGACAATCGCGACCTTTTTGACATAAATGATCTGGGTGCGAATCTTCCTGGCGCGCAGGTTGTTTGACAGATTAATATCATAGCGAATAAATAGCATGTCCTGCGCGACGTTGGTCAATCTTATTAAAATCGAGCACAATGACAATATTATGAAAACATTCAGCGTGGGGGTAATGAACGAAAGCGAATCGGGGTGAATATTTACATACTCGGCTCCGACGTTGATTAACATCAGTGGAATAAATAGAAACATTGAACCACGAAGATGCTTCTCAAGTGATTTGAATAATTTCCTGTCGCGATCCTGCCAGTAACGTATAAACCTAAGAAGTAAAAATCGAGCCAGAAATCCCGCGACAAGCGAAAGGGTGACAAGTAACACAGCAGGCACCCATGAAGGGGCGTCAGATAACTCATCAAATATCGATGGCATTATTTTCCCTCATTCTCAGCTGACAATATATCATTGTCAGGTAAATTACATATTCAGTAACCGTTGTCTATCCGGTTATCTGCTAACTATCTATTCGCTAATAATGAAATTAATTTAATACCCATCATTGATTCTGATGAAAACAATTTCATCATTATCGAGTTTTAATTAAAAATAGTGAATAAACCAACTCACTGGAAGTATAGACGATAATAAGTCTTTTGTGTCAGGAAGAGCGATTGAGGGGGGAATCCGCTGCCCTGAGGCAGCGGCTGTTATTTATTGCGTGATTTCGGGGTGCTGAGCAACTAAATTGCGGCGTTTATTTTTCAACTCCTCAATTTGTTCATCAATATCCTCGATGCGCTGCTCAATGCCATCATGATGCTCCTGCAGCAACTCTTTGGCTTCTTCAAGCGAGGAGGCAGCTGGGGTGTCACCATAGAGCGGTTTGTTAGCGGTTTCCCTCACGGTAAAACCGGTCACCACACCGATCGCACCCACTACCATCAGATACCATGCCGGCATATAAAGGTTGCCTGTCACTTCCACTAACCAGGCGGTAAGGGTAGGGGTAATACCCGCAACCAAAATGGAGATGTTATAGGTGCTGGCCAACGCGCTGTAACGCACTTCTGTCGGGAATAACGCGGGCAGGGTCGAGGCCATCACGCCAATCAGACAGTTGAGTATGACCGCCTGAATCAACAATCCGAAAAAGAGTGCGACTAAACTGTGATGAGTAATCAGCATAAAGGAGGGAATGGATAACAGCACCATTGCCACGCTACCAATAATGATAAACGGACGACGTCCAAATTTATCACTGAGTAATCCCATCACCGGTTGCACAAACAGCATCGCCAGCATGATAACGACAATGATTAAAACGCCACGGTCTTCTGAATAGTGCAGATTGTGGGTCAGGTAACTCGGCACATAAGTCAGCAGCATGTAATAAGCCACGTTGGTGGTGATAACGATGCCGATGCAGGAGATCAGATTTCGCCAGTGTTTGCGTGCAATCTCTTTGAAAGGAACAGAGGGGCCTTCACTCAAACCTTGCTTGGAACCTTCTTCCAGTGAATCCACATGTTTCTGGAATGCTGGGGTCTCTTCGAGCGCATGACGCAGGTAAAGGCCGACTAAACCTAATGGCAACGCCATAAAGAAGGGGATGCGCCAGCCCCAGTCATTGAAGGTTTCCTGGCCCAGGATCGTGGTGAGCAGCACAACCACACCGGCGCCACAGACGAAGCCAACCAGCGAACCAAAATCAAGCCAACTGCCTAAAAATCCGCGTTTACGATCGGGTGAGTATTCCGCCACAAAGATTGAAGCACCGGTATATTCGCCTCCCACCGAGAATCCCTGAACCATTTTTGCAATCAGCAGCAAGACCGGCGCCCAGAAGCCGATGGTGGCATAGGAAGGAATAAGTCCGATACTGAAGGTGCTGAAGGTCATCAATATGATGGTGATGGCCAGAATCTTCTGACGGCCGTATTTATCACCCAATACGCCAAAGAACATTCCCCCTAGCGGACGAATGATGAACGGAACCGAGAATGTGCCCAAAGCGGCGATGATCTGAATGCCAGGCGAGGCACCCGGGAAAAAAACTTTGCCTAAAACGGCTGCGACATAGCCGTATACCCCAAAATCGAACCACTCCATGGCATTACCCAGAGCGGCGGCGGTAATCGCCTTCTTGAGACGAGCATCATCAATGATTGTCACGTCCTTCAACCGCATCGGTTTAACCTTTTTACGTCTTAAACTAAGCATTCCCATTCCCTTAAAAATCAATTACTTTTGATTGATATCTAGTTATAAACAAACAGTAAAACGTCATAGTGAACCCAGCAAAAGCTCATGATCCTGATACAGCATAGACATAAATTTACAATTTGCCGGGAGAAACCCCGATTTAGCGGCTTTTTTAGGCTGACGTATATAAGTAATCGCGAAGATTTGAGACGTAAGGACGGGCGTTCTCAGTGGGCAAGACGGACTCACTGATGCTGGTTAAGCTCACAGGCCCCTAGGCATCGTCACTGCGCCTTCATTCCGTGACAGGAGTGAAGGCAACACGATGGGGTGAATAGTATTTGGTCGACCATGCCAGACAATCGACCTTGTGCTGATGACTAGCGGTATTGCCATAATATGTTGTTTACTGGCAGTCCGTATTCATTCACTCAAGCAATGTGATAAATTTAAAATGAGTGGTTAACATGCAGCTTATTAATTAACAACCGAGATGCCAAGATGCTGCAATATTAATGAGGCCTGGTAGTTGTCCAGCTTCACGCCCTGCATATCAACTTCACGCACATCGATTTCACCTAGCTCCGAGTTAGTCAGATCGCAATAAGTGAAATTGGCGGAAGGCCAGTCAAATGAAGAAAACTCACCGCCTGAGAGATCTGAACCACTGAATGTTGCGCCCAGAATATGAGTACCAATCCAGCGGTTATCCCATAGCTCGCACTTCTCTAATACCACCTTGGATAAATTGGCGTAGCTGAGGTTTGTTTTGGTGATGTATGCACTGCAGAACCAGGTACGGGTTGTAATCATGTTCATGAAACTGGCACCGCGAAAATCGGCACCTTGTGCCATACAGCTACGAATCTCAATACCCAGCGCACTAACGTTTCTAAAGTCCGCCATGGAAAGATCGCAACTATTAAAGATGGCATCTTTCAGCGCGAATGACGCTCAGGAATGATTAGATTCAAGTGCAGCTATAATCGCAGATTCCATTTTCTCTGGCGTGGTGAACGGTGCAAAACGCTTAATCGGTTTGCCGTCGCGTCCGATGAGGAATTTAGTGAAGTTCCACTTGATCCTACCGCCCAGCACGCCGGGTAATTCGTTTTTCAGATAACTAAACACCGGATGCGTAGCCGCTCCGTTGACCTCCACCTTCTCGAACATCGGGAAGCTTACACCGTAGTTAATGTGGCAGGTTTGCGAGATCGCGTCGGCATCACCGGGCTCCTGCTTACCGAACTGATTGCAAGGGAACCCCAGCACCATCAGCCCCTGGGCGGCATACTTCCTATAAAGCGTTTCAAGGCCTGCGTACTGTGGCGTGAAGCCGCAATGGCTGGCGGTGTTCACCACCAAAACCAGTTTGCCAGCGTAATCCGCCATTGAGATAAGCTGGCCGCTCAGGCTGGTGGCGGTAAGTTGATGGAAGGTGGTCATGTTGGCTTCCTTAAAGCAGAAAACAGTTCGACGTCGACATTACCACGTTGCTTGAAGGCACTGCGTGTCGACTGTCGCGATAGATTTATGCCTGGCGGTAAAGCTTTTCACTGCTTATAAGTTTGATACCCGTAGGGCTACTCTCAAGAATACGTTTTTCCTGATCCGAAACCCATCTGACAGTAGACCATCCCTCTTCGGCAGATAGTGCGCTCTGAATTTTTGTGATAAGTGCATCGGCCTGATGACTTTCACAGTCAAGATTACCGACCAGGTTGTTATTGAGGTACACGCTGAGGCGGTGTGTCGTGATCATTGCCTTAGTTTCCTGTTGGCCAGAAGTGATCATCTGGGAGCGATCGGGTACCAAAAATGGCCTGACCTACGCGCACAACATCGGCGCCTTCTTCGATAGCGATTTCGAAATCACCCGACATCCCCATCGACAGCTGCAAATGGCCATACACATCAGCAAGTCCATCGCGCAGTTTCCTCAAACGGATAAAGCAGGCCCGCACACGATCGGCATCTGAGCTGAATTCTGCCAATGTCATCAGCCCCTTAATATGCAGATTCTTGAGCGGACTTAGGTGCGCCATGAAGTTCGCCACCTGTTCAGGAACCAAACCATATTTGCTCGGTTCAGCAGAGGTATTCACCTGCACAAACACCTCCAGCGTGCGGCCTTCAAGCTGTAAACGCCGATCCAGTATCACTGCCGTGTTGAGTGAGTCCAGAGCTTGAAATTCACTGGCAAATCTGGCAACCAGTTTGGCTTTGTTGGACTGAAGATGACCAATCACAGACCATTTCAAGTCAGTGAGATCTGACATGGCCTGCGATTTCCCCCATGCTTCCTGCACTTTGTTTTCACCCAGCAACTTACATCCGGCTTGATGCGCCAGACGGATATGGTTTTCATCCATGGTTTTACTGACGGGTAGCAGGCGAACGTCGGATACATCACGCCCCGCGCGCAGGCAAGCTGCATCGATTCGGGATTGCACGGCGGCCAAATTGTCGATGAAATCCTGCACACTCTCTGCGCGCGGCCAACGATTATGCATGTCGTGACGGGGCTGAGTGTCAGGATTTAAGGTTTTGATTTCGGTGTTTTTCATGGCGTATAGACAAGCGCTCAGCAGTCAATTAACATTGACCTAGGCTAAACTTTCATTTGTACCAGATCAATGAAGATAAACGGAAAAACAGCGGGTGATATTTTCGATCAGATTCGCGCAAAGATTCAGTCCGGTGAACTCGCGCCCGGCACGATGCTTCCTACACTACGTGATTTAGCCGGTGAGTTGGGCATTAATCGCAACACGGTTGCTCTGGCCTATAAGCGCCTCACGGATGCAGGTTTTGTGCTGTCCAGAGGCAGAAACGGCACCATTGTGCGTGAACCGATCGCGACGATTGATATTGAAGGCAGCGCACCGGGCCTGGCGATACGCGATCTCGCCAGTGGCAATCCTGCATCTTCGGTTCTTCCCTCTGTTAACCAACTTGTTACGCATATTCAAAATACACCGGGTTTGTACGGCGAACCGGAAATCCGCCCTGAACTTGAGGCGGCGGGTCTCGAATGGCTACAACCCGATCTCGATGTTCCCTTTGAATTAAATTTGACCAACGGTGCGGTTGATGCGGTTGAGAGGGTGCTTGCCAGTTACCTGATTGCAGGCGATCGCGTGGCGGTTGAAGACCCCTGCTTCCTGAGTAGCATCAGCACCTTGCGGCACAATCGTCTGCAGGCTGCGCCTGTAGCAATGGATACGGAAGGAATGCAGATTGAGGCACTATCACGTCAGCTTTCTGCGGGCGTCCAGGCGGTGATCATTACCCCTCGCGCCCACAATCCAACCGGCTTTGGCCTGAGCGCTGGCAGGGCAGAGGGCATACGTACTTTGCTGGCAAGTTATCCGCAGGTACTGGTGATTGTGGATGACCACTTTTCTCTGCTCTCAACACAGGATTATCACCACATTGTTCCGGCAAATACCCGTAACTGGGTGCTCATCCGCTCCCTGTCCAAGTTTCTTGGTCCTGATATGCGCATGGCCTTTGTTGCCAGTGATGAAGAAACTTCACAGCGTCTGCGTCAACGCCTGAATGCCGGGACAAACTGGGTCAGCCATATTTTGCAAGATATGGCTGCGGGCCATATGCGTTCGCCTGACTTTCAGCAATCCATTCTGGCCGCACGCAGGCGCTATTTGGGCCAACGAGAATTGCTGGTCAGCGCGTTGAAACAGCACGGCGTCACCGTTTCAAAACATCACGACGGCTTAAACGTGTGGGTTCCTTTAGCGCACAACAGTGCGGCAACGGTAATGCAAATGGCGCAACGGGGTTGGCTGGTTCGCGGCGGAGAAGGATTCATGCTGAACAGCACGCGTTCAGGGTTACGGATCACCGTCTCTGAGCTTGATGCACCCGAAACTGAATTAATCGCAAAATCCCTGGCCGGGATTCTGTCACAGCAGCGTCAGATTCAGGCTACCAATAAGGTCTGAACAGGCCAGTACATTACTCATGGAGTTCTCTGCAATGCGCGTACATTTCATCGTACATGAAGATTTTGAGGCACCCGGCGCCTACGAAACATGGGCCATTAATCACGGCCATGATGTGTCTTACTCGCGGGTTTACGCCGGTGATAAGTTGCCAGGAGACGCGGAAGGTATCGATTTTCTGATTGTGATGGGAGGGCCACAAGATCCCTCCACCACATTAGCTGAATGCCCGCACTTTAATGCGAAAGGTGAACAGGCGTTGATTGCTTCGGCGGTTCAAACCGGTAAAGCCGTTATCGGTATTTGCCTGGGATCACAACTGATTGGTGAAGCGCTTGGCGCACCGTTCGCACATAGCCCTGAAAAAGAGATTGGTAAATTCCCAATCACACTGACGGAAGAGGGTAGCAAGGATGAGATGTTCTCTCACTTTGCCAGCACGCTGGAAGTAGGGCACTGGCACAACGACATGCCGGGATTAACGGCAGAGGCAAAAATCATTGCTTATAGCCAAGGTTGCCCGCGCCAGATCGTTGCCTATTCCGATCGCGTTTATGGTTTCCAGTGCCATATGGAACTGACGCTAGAGGTAGTGGAAATGCTGATCGCGCATACTGAGAATGACCTGAGCCGTGCAGCTGAATACCGCTTTGTTAACACGCCAGAAGAACTTCGTGCACATGACTACAGCGAGATGAATGAAGTGCTATTTGGCTTTTTAGACAAGTTAGAAGCTCGTTATAAATCAGCATAAGCACTGAATACGTCAGGCTAACTGTGCCTGGATTCTTTCTGCTCTATTAATCAATAACGCTGCCCGGCGATTTTACGCGGGGCAGCGTCAGTTCAGTCAGCTTTTAGCGCCTCACTGGCGGCGACAGAGTGCCACTGTATGACATCCATCTTATATGCCATCAATTACAATTGCGGACCCGCCTGCGCAATACGCGCACCAGCCTCGTTATTACTGTACTGCTTGAAATTATTGATAAAAAGCTGCGCCAGTTTCTCGGCCGCTTCCTGCCATTCTGCCGGTGATGCCCAACCGTTGCGCGGATCGAGAGTGTTTACATCGACGCCAGCAATCTCCTGCGGAATGGCGAGGCCAAAGATCGGCAGTGTTTCTTCACGCATTGCGCCAGTTTCCCCTTCGAGGATGGCGTTGACGATCTGGCGCGTATCTTTCAGCGACAAACGTTGGCCTGCACCGTTCCAGCCGGTATTCACCAGCCACACTTCAGCACCGCTTTGTGCGACCTTTTCCTGCAGCACATCAGCATACTGCGTTGGATGCAGCATCAGGAAAGCCGCTCCGTAGCAAGCTGAGAACGTTGGCGTCGGAGCGGTAATGCCGCGCTCGGTGCCCGCCAGCTTGGAGGTGAAGCCAGAAAGGAAGTGATACTGCATCTGCTCTGGCGTCAAACGTGAAACCGGAGGGAGCACGCCAAATCCGTCCGCAGCAAGGAAGATAATGCGTGAAGGGTGACCCGCGCGAGACACCGGCTGCACGATATTCTCGATGTGCGACAGTGGATAAGAGACGCGTGTGTTCTCGGTTTTGCTGCCATCGGCATAATCCACGCTGCCATCTTCACGAACGACAACGTTTTCCAGCAGCGCATTACGGCGGATAGCACCATAAATTTCCGGTTCAGATTCCGCTTTCAGATTGATGGTCTTGGCATAGCAGCCGCCTTCAAAATTGAATACGCCGTCAGCATCCCAGCCGTGCTCATCATCACCAATCAGCTGGCGACGCGGATCGGTCGACAGTGTGGTTTTACCGGTGCCGGAAAGGCCAAAGAACAGCGCCACGTCGTCTTTTTCGCCACGGTTCGCTGAGCAGTGCATTGACGCAATACCCTTCAGCGGCAGCAGGTAGTTCATCACTGAGAACATCCCTTTTTTCATTTCGCCGCCGTACCAGGTCCCGCCAATCAGCTGGATATTCTCTGTCAGGTTGAAGGCAACAAAGTTCTCCGAGTTTAACCCTTGCTCCTGCCACTGCGGATTGACGCAACCGGCGCCATTAATCACCGTGAAGTCCGGGTTAAAGCTTGCCAGTTCTTCGGCGGTCGGGGCGATAAACATGTTTTTGACAAAGTGCGCCTGCCAGGCCACCTCAGTGACAAAACGCACGGCCAGACGGGTATCCGCGCTGGCACCACACCAGGCATCCACGATATACAGCGCTTTCTCAGATAAGTGATCGGCTACCAGCGATTTCAGGTGTGCCCATACTTCAGTGGACATCGGTTTATTATCGTTGCGCCCCAGGCCAGCATCGGACCACCAAAGGGTATCTCGCGTCACATCGTCACGAACGATGTACTTATCGCGTGGAGAACGGCCAGTGAATTCGCCGGTATCAACGGTAACCGCACCAGACGTCGTCAATATTCCGCGCGCCGGGCCTTTAAGCTCGGCTGACGTTTCATGCTCGAACAGCAATTCGTAACTCGGGTTGTAAACAATCTCGCTGACATCGTTGATGCCAAGGCTTGAGAGATGTTGCATGACAGATTTAATTGCGCTCATAAAATACCCTGACTCATTGGATGATTGGCGAGGCGGCAAGGGCCGACCCGAGTAAGGGATGGATAGTAGCACTGGCTTTTTGATGCAGAAATTGCATATAAATCATTTGTCATGTAAAAAATGCATAGAATTGGGGGCTGCAATTGGAGAAAAGACGTGCTAAGTAACCTCGAAGTGAAGTGGTTCTATGATGTGATTGCATTAGAAGAATGCCGCAGCTTTACGCTTGCGGCAGAAAGACGAAATATTTCGCAATCCTCGTTTAGCAGAAGGATTCAGGCACTCGAATCGAACCTGGGTTTCAGCGTCTTTAATCGTGAAGTGAACCCGCCACAGTTGACGCCGCAGGGCAGGATATTTGTCGGCTATGCCAGGAACATGCTCGACGATATGGACTTCCAGATCAGCCGAATTAAGGGTGAAGATAAGCTTAAGCAGAGTATCCGTATCGATGCGGCGCCTTCGCTTTCCGTCCTGCTGCTGCCCGATATACTGGCGGATTACCGTGACAGCCCTGATAAAGTTTTCTTTGTTGAATCGATTAACGTCAACGACGCCGTATTTAACCTGAAAGAGGGGAAAAGTGATTTCATCCTGTCCTTTTATAATGAAGAGCTGATGAATTATCCGTTTATCAATCACAAAATTTTCGATTCCGCGCTGCACCTGGTTTCACCCTGTGACCAGCACGGTAAGCCGATTTTCTCCATCAATGGCGACACACTGCCGCTGGTCAAGTATGCCAATGACAGTTATATGGGGCGTCAGGTCAATCAGGTGATTGATCGCATACCTAACACCACCTTTATCCTGACCTTTGTCTCTTCGATGAGTGAGTTGTTAAAGAGAATGATCCTCAAAGGCGATGCCGTTGGCTGGCTGCCAGATTACTCGATTCAGCGCGAGTTGGAGGAGAGAAGGCTGGCGATCATGGATCACAGCCTTTCGCTGAAGATATCGGCTTATGTTTATCGATCTGGCGCGCGTTTAAACCTGACGGCGGAACGTTTCTGGCGCTACGTTAAGGGGCGAAACATTGATGGCTAAAGTAAAATTTTATGCCTGAAAAGGATATTCAGGATGAAAATGAGCGCCAGGGATGTTTTTTGGGATTTTTATCAGCGTGAGTAATACGTGTGATTCATGCGCTATGTCAATCAATCGCCATCATATTATTCCCAACAACGTTTTTTGTTCAGGCTAAAGTGATTTAAACACATGCTTGCTGAATATTATCCATATGAAAACGGCGCAAAGCGCAATGCCTGCCAAAACAAGATAGGCAAAGCTCCATGAGGTGTGGCTGACTATGGCACCAGCCAATGCCGGGCTGAGTGAGGCTCCCAATCCCTGTAGCAACATAACGAGCCCAAGCGCGGCGTTGATATGTCCTGAACCATTGAATAATGAGGCGATAAGTCCGGGAACGGCAACGCCTAACATACCC
>NZ_DAMDQC010000150.1:0-10443 GCF_032082325.1 Pantoea sp. CTOTU50773
CGCACAACAGGCGACACGATCAGCATCATCTGCGTTTTAACTTGACTGCACTGGTCTTAGCGGGGGCGGTCGGCGGGCAGGGGATGGCCCTTGCCAGGCCGGACGTTGTCGAAGACGATGTCGCTCGCGGTCGGCTGGTGGACGCGTTTCGTCAGCAAATGAACGTTGACGCGGGCTGGTATCTGGTCTCTCCCCATCGTCCACGTGAACACACGAGCGTACAGGCCGTGCGTGCGTGGTTGCTTGAGCAAATAAAATAGCTGTATGTGGCCGAAAAATTGCTCCGTTTTGTTCAATCACAAAATCAGTAATTCTGATGATCTCATGTGGATTATGAATGTTATAACTGACTGAAGATGCAAATCCGGGCTTTTATCCTGCAAACGCAGTGGATTAGCAAAATATCACGATATTTCAGCAAGTAACCATTAGCAATGCGCGTTGCAATCCTGCTATGGCTGTGAATAAATACAAGGTCAATCATCATAAAAATGCCATAAAGGCCAGGCATCAGCCTGAAAAGATCAATGCAATTATGACCGACCTTAAAGATGTTTTAGCCAGGGACATCAGCGCCAAAAGCGAAAGCATGGAAGCGCACCTGATTGCCATCCGCCGTGATATTCACGCGCATCCCGAACTGGGGTTCGACACGATTCGTACTGCGCATATCGTCGAGCATGAACTGCTGCGCCTGGGGCTTTCGCCACAAACAGGCGTCGGAAAAACCGGCGTGGTGGTGGATATTGTGGGCGAACAGCCCGGCAAAACCATCCTCATCCGCGCCGATATGGACGCGCTGCCGATTCAGGAACAGACCGGTTTACCGTTTAGCAGCACCTACCCCGGTAAAATGCATGCCTGCGGCCACGATATCCACACGGCGACGCTGCTGGGTGTGGCGGCGATTGTTGCGCAATACCGCAGCCAGTTAAAAGGCACGGCGCGGCTGATTTTCCAGCCAGCCGAAGAGACGCCTGAGAGTGGCGCCGAGGCGATGATTGCTGATGGCGTGGCTGAGGGCGTGGATCTGGCGATCACTCTGCATAATAAGCCCGAGCTGGCGGCAGGTGAAATTGCGCTGACGCGCGGTGCCAGTACGGCTTCCAGCGACGAATTTGATGTCGTCGTCCACGGCAAATCCACTCATGCTGCGCGCCCACATATGGGAACCGACCCGATTATTGCGGCGGCGAACCTCATCAGCCAACTGCAAACCATCATTTCACGTGAACTCGATCCGGCGCATTCTGCGGTGTTAACCATTGGCCATATTCATGGTGGCTCGACGCACAACATCATTTCCGATAGCTGCCTGATTCAGGGCACTGTGCGGGCGAAATCACCTGAGTCACGCGCGCACATTGAGCACGCTTTTAAGCGTATCTGTGCCGGTGTGGCGCTTTCGCTGAATACACGCATTGATGTCAACTATCAGCGCGGCGTGCCCCCGTTAATGAATGATGATGCGCTGATCGATGTGCTCGAACCCATTTTGTCGCACCAGTTTGGTAAGCCGATTGTGGCGAAACCAAGTGCCAGTTTTGGCGCGGAGGACTTCTCCCTGTTTACCGAGCGGGCGCCAGGTTGCCAGATTCATATTGGATCCGGTGCGCCGGGACGCGACGATCATCTGCATAATTCGGATTATCAACCCGACGAACGCAGCATTCATGCAGGCACTCAGGCATTAGCCCGTTTAGCCATCGATTTACTCTCCTAAAATAATGAACTCAGAGGTTTTATGATGATGCGTAAAGGGCTGTTTACCGCTTCCGCTGGCCTGTTGTTGCTGGCAACTTCTGCACTGGTGCAGGCAAAAGATTTTGGCACACTGAAATTCGCAACCGAAGCGGCTTATCCTCCGTTCAACCAGTCTACGCCGAGCGGCAAGATTGTTGGCTATGAGCCCGATATGGTGGCGGAACTGGCGAAACGTGCAGGCTTCAAATATGAAATCGTGGCACAGAAATGGTCTGGCATGATCCCGGGCCTGGTCGATGGCAAATATGACGCGGTTATTGATGCTGTAACCGTCACGCCTAAACGTGAAGAAGTGGTGGATTTCACCCATCAGTACACTGTGAGCGTGTCTGGTTTTGTGACCCTGAAAGGTAGCGCTTTAGATACTTTGCCGGGTAACGGTGAAGTCGTTCAGGCGGGTGATGAGGCGGGCATGACGAAAGCCATCGATGCGCTGAAAGCGAAATTCAAAGGTAAAACCATCGCGGTGCAGGTCGCGACTATTCAGGCTGATTTCCTCAACAAATATCTGGCTGACGTTGCCACCATCCGCACCTATCAGGCTGGCCCGGAAACTTTTGCTGACCTGCTTAACGGTCGCGTTGATGCGGTAATGGCGTCACGCACCAACCTGAATGCCTATGTGAAAAAACACACCGATACCGTGAACAGCACCGGTTACGGCTTCTCCGGCGGCGTGTTAGGGCAGGGTTCAGCGATTGCCATTCAGAAGAACAACCCGGAGCTCAAAGCGGCGCTGGATACGGCTTTAGTTTCAATGATCAAAGATGGCACGCTGAAACAGCTATCAGAAAAATGGTTCGGCGAGAACGTCGCGCCTGCGGAGTAATGCTAAGCGCTTATGACTATTGACTGGCAATTGTTAGGTTTTGGTGACGAAGGCTGGGGCGGCGTCTTGCTTGACGCCGCCACGGTGACCGTCACCGTTTCTTTGTGTGCATGGCTGCTGGGCGCAGTGCTCGGCAGCCTACTCTGTTGGATGCAAATTGGTGGTGCGCGCTGGCAACAGCGCCTCGCTAATGGCTATATCACGCTGTTTCGCGGCGTCCCTGAGCTGCTGGTGATCTATTTGTTTTACTTCGGCGGACGTCAGGTGGTCTCCTTCGTCGGGAAAACATTAGGCATGCAGGGGCCGTTTGATGTTAACGGTTTTGTCGCCGGGGCTATCGCCATCGGATTGATCTCTGGTGCTTACCAGAGTGGTGTGTTTCGTGGCGCATTTTACGCCATCCCGAAAGGCACGCTGGAAGCGGCTACGGTGACAGGTATGGGACGACTGATGTTGTTTCGCCGCATGATTGTGCCGCAGGCGTTGCGCACGGCTCTTCCGGGAATGGGCAATCAGTGGCAGTCGGTGATTAAAGAATCGGCTTTGGTTTCCGTGACGGGCTTGGTGGAAACCATGAACCAGATTTCCACCGCATCCAACTCCACGCAAATGCCATTTTTCTTTTACAGCGTCGGCGCGGTGATCTACCTGATCATCACCACCTGTTCCGATTTTGTTTTCCGCTATGTGGAAAAAGTGGCCATGCGCGGGCAACAACGCGCGCGGTTGTAAGGAGCCACGATGGATTTCACGTTCTTACAGCATACGCTTGCCGCGTTGCTACGCGGTTTACCACTGACCCTTAATCTGGCCGTTTTATCACTGCTGGGTGGGGGGATTTTAGCGTTATTGCTCAACCTGTTGCGCCAGAATCGCTATGGTAGCGTCTTTGCCCGCTTTTACGTTTGGCTGTTCCGCGGCACACCCTTGTTAATCCAGATTTTTATGATCTATTACGGATTGGGGAGTTTACCGGCAGTGCGCGAGAGCGTGCTGTGGCCGCTGTTGCGCGATCCCTACTGGTGCGGGTTGATTGCGCTGGTGCTCAACGATGCGGCTTACACCTCGGAGATTCTTCGTGGTGGTCTTAATGCCGTTAGCGTGCAGTCGCTTGAGGCAGCCAAAGTCAGCGGTATGTCGCGCTTCACGACGTTGCGCCGCATCACCTTGCCGCTCGCCGTGCGTCAGGCGTTGCCTGCTTACAGCAATGAAATTATCTCGATGATCAAATCCACTTCACTGGTCAGCACTATCAGCCTGATGGAAATGACCGGTATCGCGGACTCGATTGTGTCAGAGACATTCCGCGCGCTGGAGGTGTTTATCAGTGCGGCGATCATTTATCTGCTGCTGACTGTGCTGGTCAGTAAAGCGGTGGCGCTGCTGGAGCGCCGTTTGTCACCTTATCATGTTGGAGCACGTCAATGAGTAAACCCACTATCGCCCTGAGTCATCTCAGAAAAAGTTATAGCGGGCATGAGGTGCTTCATGACATCAGCCTGACGGCGCAGGATGGCGACGTGATATCACTGATTGGCGCCAGTGGTTCCGGAAAAAGTACGCTATTACGCTGTATTCCGTTTCTTGAAGTGCCGCAAGGCGGGGAAATCGCGGTCGGGGATGAGGTGGTCACCATTGACAATCCCCACGAGAAACTCAGCCGTGAGCAGCAGCGTCGTATCAAACTGATGCGCATGCAATTGGGTTTTGTCTTCCAGAGTTTCAATCTGTGGCCGCACAAAACGGTGCTGCAGAACATTATTGAAGCGCCGGTACATGTGCAGAAACGCAGTCAAAAAGAGGTGATTGAAGAAGCCGAAGCTCTGTTGCATAAAGTCGGGCTGTATGAAAAGCGCAACGCGTGGCCATCGCAGCTGTCAGGTGGGCAGCAGCAGCGTGTGGCGATAGCGCGTGCGTTGGCACAGCAGCCCAAAGCGCTTCTTTTCGATGAGCCCACCTCCGCTCTCGACCCTGAACTGGTGGGCGAAGTGTTACGGGTGATCCGCAGCCTGGCTGAAGAGGGACGCACGATGATCATCGTCACCCACGAAATGGGCTTCGCGCGTGATGTCTCCAACAAAGCGGTGTTTCTGCATCAGGGCAAAATCGAAGAGTCGGGGCCGCCACAGCAAGTGTTTAGCGATCCGCTCTCTGATCGCTGCCGGGCTTTTGTCAGTAGTCACTTGCAGCGTAATAGTTAACCTCCTTTCAAACCCGCTTCGGCGGGTTTTTTCATATCCAAACCCGCCAATAAGTAATTTTTTTGGTTAACAATCACACTCTGAAATACATTAATTTTTAGGATATTTCTTGCGATTTATCTTAACGATTTCAGTTAATAAAACAGTGTATACACCATAAATTTTCAGACCCTTCCTGGGCCTTAACCACGCTCAACTTCAACGACTTACAATAAAAAGCAAGAAATTTCCTATATAAATCAGATCACAAAGATCATCTTACCCTGTTGCTATCCGCATTGAGCCTAAGATATATTCGCGCAGAATCACACAAGGAAAGTGTGCTTAAAGCGTGCTTTCCGCGCTTCACTTACAGGAGTAAATATGAGTAATTCTTATCAAAATGAAATACCCAAAGCGCGCGTTAACATCAAACTCGACGTTCATACAGGCGGCGCTGCACGCAAAATGGAGCTGCCGCTCAAACTGCTGGTGACCGGTGATTTCAGTAATGGTCAGGAAGATCGCGTGCTGAGCGAACGCGAAAAGGTCAACGTCAATAAAAACAACTTCGACAGCGTGCTCGCTGACTTCTCGCCATCAGTACGGCTCACCGTACCGGATACCTTGTCAGCGGATGGCAGTGAACAGGCCATCAATCTGACCTTCAGCAACATCAAAGACTTCGAACCTGAACAGGTCGCTCGTCAGATCCCGCAACTCAAAGCGATGCTCGCGATGCGTAATCTGCTGCGCGATCTCAAATCCAATCTGCTTGATAACGTCACTTTCCGCAAAGAGCTGGAGATCATCCTGAAAGACCCGGCACTGAGTGACGAACTGCGTGCGGAACTTTCTGCGCTTGCCAGCGATAACGGCTGAACCCCTTTTAACGGACTAAATGAGAGACGATGCTGATGTCAGTTCAGAATGAAACCCTGTCTTCCGGTGGCACCACCGTGCTTGAAAACTCTGCAGCGGAAGGTGTGTACGCCTCGCTGTTCGACAAAATTAATCTCCATCCGGTTAGCTCACTGAGTGACCTGAATGTCTGGCAAGACAATCAGGCGATGTCAGATGCCACCGCTGACGAGCGCGTCACGGCGGCGATGCAGGTGTTTCTTCATCGCTTAAAAATCAGCGGTGAGAAAGTCGAAAAACTGGATAAAAACCTGCTGGATCACCACATTGCCGAGCTGGATTATCAGATCAGCCGCCAGTTAGATGCGGTGATGCACCATGACGAATTCCAGAAGGTGGAATCGGTGTGGCGTGGATTGAAATCGCTGGTGGATAAAACTGATTTCCGTCAGAACGTGAAGTTGGAAGTGCTTGATGTGTCGAAAGAGGATCTGCGTCAGGACTTCGAAGACGCACCGGAAATTATCCAGAGCGGCCTGTACCTGCAGACTTACGTTGCCGAGTACGACACGCCGGGCGGCGAACCGATTGGCGCGGTGATCTCTGCCTATGAATTCGATGCCTCTGCGCAGGATATCGCGCTGCTGCGTAATATCTCGAAAGTTGCTGCATCGGCCCATATGCCGTTTATCGGTTCTGCAGGGCCGGCATTCTTCCTCAAAGAAACCATGGAAGAAGTGGCTGCCATCAAGGACATCGGCAACTACTTCGATCGTGCGGAATACATCAAGTGGAAATCCTTCCGCGACACCGATGATTCTCGCTATATCGGCCTGACCATGCCGCGTGTGCTGGGCCGTTTGCCGTACGGACCAGATACAGTGCCGGTGCGCAGTTTTAACTATGTTGAAGAGGTGAAAGGGCCGGACCACGATAAGTATCTCTGGACCAATTCGTCTTTCGCTTTCGCCGCCAACATGGTGAAAAGCTTTATCAACAACGGCTGGTGCGTGCAGATTCGTGGCCCACAGGCGGGTGGTGCGGTGCAGGATCTGCCGATTCACCTCTATGACCTCGGCACCGGCAATCAGGTAAAAATCCCTTCTGAAGTGATGATCCCTGAAACCCGCGAGTTTGAATTTGCGAACCTCGGTTTTATCCCGCTTTCGTACTACAAGAACCGTGATTACGCCTGCTTCTTCTCCGCAAACTCCGCGCAAAAACCGGCGCTGTATGACACCGCAGATGCCACCGCCAACAGTCGCATCAATGCGCGCCTGCCTTACATCTTCCTGCTATCACGCATCGCGCATTATCTGAAGCTGATTCAGCGCGAAAACATCGGCACCACCAAAGATCGCCGCTTGCTGGAACTGGAGCTGAATACCTGGGTGCGTGGATTGGTGACTGAAATGACCGATCCGGGTGATGAGTTGCAGGCTTCACATCCGCTGCGCGATGCCAAAGTGATTGTGGAAGATATCGAAGATAACCCGGGCTTCTTCCGCGTGAAACTCTTCGCAGTGCCGCATTTCCAGGTGGAAGGCATGGACGTCAATCTGTCGCTGGTATCTCAGATGCCAAAAGCGAAAGCGTAAGGCGGCTATCCGGAATGAAAATTTACCGTCCGTTATGGGAAGACGGCGCGTTTCTGACGCCGCAACAGTTCCAGCAGCAGGCTATGTGGGATGCGCATGTGGCAGGTACTGTCGCTGGCATGATGCTGGCACACCCCTGGGGCGTGCTGTGTGCGGAGTTCGATGAGGGCGCGCTGGCGCTGTCAAAACTGAATGCAACGCACATTGCCGTCCGCTTTGCGGATGGCTCACTGGTCGATACCCATCTGGCTGACACACTGCCACCGGTGTGTGAGCTGACTGATGTGATGGATCGGGACAGCGTAGAGGTGGTACTGGCGCTGCCGCTGATCAATGCCAACGGCGGTAATCTGGAGAACGGGGCGGACAGCGAACGTCCGCGCCGCTGGGTCGCCACCCGGGAGCGCGTGCAGGAGCTGGCCGGTCACGAGCGTACCGAGATTGCGGTACAGCGTTATGCGCTGCGCCTGCGGCTGGCGCATCAGGAAAACGTGGCGTACCTGACTTGTCCGGTTGCCCGTCTGGTGCGCAACGCTCAGGGGCAGTGGATGCGCGACACCACGTTTATTCCCCCCATGTTGTCACTGGCTGCGAGCCCGGGGCTGGTCGCGGCGCTGGGTGACCTGCTTCATCGCCTGCAGGCACGCCGTCAACGTCTGATGCAACTGCGCCGCGAAAGTAACGAGCGCATGGCGGATTTTGCCGTGTCCGACGTTTCCCTGTTCTGGCTGCTCAATGCGCTGAACAGCGCTGAGCCGGTGCTGACTGAGCTGTACCAGTCACCGTCGCGCCATCCTGAACTGCTTTATCGTGAGCTGGTGCGCCTTGCGGGGAGTCTGCTGACGTTTTCCCTCGAGAACGCGCCGGACGATATCCCGGCCTACCGGCACAACGCGCCAGAGCAGGTTTTCCCGCCGCTGTTCACACTGCTGGATACGCTGCTAGAGGCGAGCCTGCCTTCCCGGGTTATCACCATCGACCTGGAAAAACAGGGCGTGCTATGGAGGGGAAAACTCCACGATGCACGACTGCGCGAAGGTGCGGACTTTTATCTATCCGTTCGCTCTTCCCTGCCGAATCACGAGCTTCAGGCACGCTTCCCGCTGTTGTGTAAAGCCGGCAGCCAGGACGATGTTTCTGAGGTGGTGAATATTGCGCTGAGCGGTATGGTCATCCGCCCACTGCCACATGTTCCTGCGGCCATCCCGTTACGCCTGGAAAATCAGTATTTCGCGCTGGATCTCTCAACGGATGCGGCTCGGGCAATGCTGGCCTCCGGCGGCTGTACCTTCTACACGCCGGAATCGCTCGGTGAGCTGAAACTGGAACTCTACGCGGTGCTGCGCTCATGAATAATCCCAACACACTGACAGAGCGTCTGTTTTTTCAGGGCTGGCTGATGGTCAGCCAGCTGCGCTGCGGACAGCAAATTGAAAACGGCGACGCGCTATACCGACGCGCGGCGGGCTGGGTGAAATCAGCCCGCGAGGCGCTGACTGAGGCCGGGTTCAGCGAGGCCAGCCGTGACCACATGCTTTATGCCTTCTGCGTGCTGCTGGATGAGGCAGTGCTAAACAGAGGGAGTCAGGACGATGGCTGGCTGCGCTGGACCCGTGATCCGTTGCAGGTGCGCTTCTTTGGTTCACTGAACGGCGGTGAAGCGCTCTGGGATCGTATCCGCACCGTGCTGAACGAACCCGCAGCGGACATTACGGTGCTGACCTGCTTTTACCGCACCCTGCAGCTGGGGTTCGTCGGGCATTACCGTGCGCAGGATGACGAACGTCGTGAAGACGTGGTGAGTGCGCTGGCTGCCCGCGTGCCGCCTTTTGCGCTGCCGGAAGATGCGCCGCTGGTGGTACGCCCCGCAGGTCTGCGCAGCGGACGCCGCTTTTACTGGCTGAGCTGGGTGGCAGCAGTGGTGCTGCTTGGCGGGCTCTGGTTCCTGCTGGAGTCAACGCTGGCAGAGATGGTGTCGCGCATGGCAGGTGCACAGTAATGGTCCGACCCGATTCACGTCAGGGCCTGACGCTGCTGGCAGCCGTGCTCGCGATCCTGCTGGTGGTGGGCTTTTCGGGACTGAACCCGCTGAACACGGTGGCGCTCTGTGTGCTGGTGCTGCTGGTGGCCGGTTTTCTTCTGTGGCATTTGCAGCGTAATGCTACTGATCACCAACCGGATATTGATGCCAGTCTGCCGCCGGAAACCTATTGCGGGCCAGTGATTCTGCTTATCGGGGATACGGCACCGTTGTTTGGTGATCTGACACACCGCGAGACCCGGCTGGGGTGGTATCTGAACGTGCGCCAGCCTGGTGAACTGCCCGCGCTGGCGGAACGGCTGGCACAGCAGTATTCGGCGCTGCTACCTCAGCTTTCAGTGATGCTGGCGATCATCCCCGGGCAGCACACCTCCGCTGACATATTGACACAGCAGCAGAGTGGATGGCTGCGGGCCTATTCACAGTGCCGGGTTGTGCTGAAAGGGTTGCCGCCATTGTGGGCCGTGATATGGGGCTCGTCAGTGGATGAGCGCACGCACTGGTTCAGCTATACGCCAGAACAATTACAGTTTCATCCTGAAAATGACGCCCGCCTTTCGCTGGCGGAGTGGATCACCCGGGATCCCCTGCATTTTCATCACGCACTCAGACTGCAAAGCCTGATGCAATGGTATGCGGGGCAGTTCGCGGCTTCGCGCACCGCGAGCCCCTGCCAGATCGGCGTTTGCCTGACACCAGTGCCGTCGCTGTCGGGCAACCTGTGGCAGCAGCATACCGTCGGGCTGACCACACTGTCGCCTGAAAACTATGCGTCTCCACCTTCACTGCCGCTGCCGGATGTGCTGCTGTCCGGTATGCCGCAGCGGCAGGGTATCAGCCGCTCGCTGCGAACGGCGCGCAGGGTCGGAATGATGCTGGGCCTGTTTCTGGCGCTGGCCATGCTTGCTTCCTTTATTCATAACCAGCGCCTTGTGCGCAGCGTGGCCGATCACCTTGCGCTGTGGCACAGCCTGCCGGAGGGGGCTGTTGCAGCGAAAACACTTGCGCGCGATGTGCTTATCCATGACCGCACGCAGCTGGATGCCTGGCAGCGCAGCGGTGAACCACTGCGATATGGCGTGGGACTTTATCAGGGCCTGCGGCTCATTGCGCCGGCAAACGCAGCCATCCATCGCTGGGCACCGCCCCCCGCGCCAGCCCCCGTGATTC